>NZ_JABUMQ010000390.1:0-9374 GCF_013336645.1 Myxococcus sp. CA039A
GCCCCGCCCTGCCCCCGTAGAGGGTCGCCAGTCGCGCTCGCAGGTTGGACAGGCCCACGCCTCCACCGCGAGACGGGCCTCCCACGGGCGGCCCCATGCCGTCGTCCCGCACGAACAGCCGCAGCACGTCCCCTTCCCGCTCGGCGGAGATTTCAATCCGCCCCGGCTCCGCGCGCGGCGCCAGTCCGTGACGGATGGCGTTCTCCACCAGGGGCTGCAACGCCAGATAGGGCACGCGTGCATCCAGGACGTCCGGAGCCAGCCGCCACGACACCTCCAGGCGGGGCCCGAAGCGAATCTGTTCGATGTCCAGATAGGGAACCAGCGCCGCCTGCTCCTCACGCAGCGTCACCTCCTGTCGTGCATGGGACTCCAGGCTGTGGCGCAGCAGGTCGCCCAGTCGCGCCAGCATGCGCTCCGCGGCATCCGGGTCCGCGTGGACCAGCGAGGCCACGGCGTTGAGCGCGTTGAACAGGAAGTGTGGCCGGAGCTGAGAGGCGAGCGCCTGGAGCCGAGCCTCCGCGAGCTGGGCCTGGAGCTGGTCCGCGCGACGCTGACGCACATGCGCCCGGCGCGCGAGGCCCAGGGCGTGGGCGCCCGCCGTCAGCAGCACGAAGGGCAGCAGGTTGTTGACGACGCTCTGGGCCAGCACATCGAGCACGCGGGGCTCGCGCTCGTACCAGCCGATGAGGTCCTGGGTGAGCACGACAAAGGTCGCCCTGCCGAACACCACCAGCAGCAAGGCCACCAGATGGAAGCCCAGGGCGGAAGGCAGGCGCCCGCGCGCCAGGGGGACACGCTCCGACAGGCGCAGACACATCACGGTGATGGGCACCCACAACAGGGAGCTGGCCAGGGACATGCGCCACAGCGCGCCCCCGGCGACCTCCGCCTCGCCGATGCGCTGGAGGAGCTGGACCTGGCTCACGGCGATGAGCGCGTCCGCGAGCCACCAGCCCAGGGCGCCCGGCCACACGGCCCAGGATGGCAGGGGCGCCACCTCACCAGCCCGGAGTCTCGCCGTCTCCTCTTCGCGCATGACGGGCAAGGGTAGCGGGCCCCGGGGATGGCTTCCACGAGGCCTGGGACAAACCGCTCGCGGACAGGGACGAACGGAGCGTCGCTCAGCCGCCCTGGCTCGACAGCCACTGCCGCCACTGCTCGGGACGCTCGAACTTCTCACCGGAGAGCAGTTGGAGCACCAGCACCGCGGGCTCGCGATTGATGGGCTGCTGGTAGGCCGACATGTCCACGAGCAGCGTGCCCACCTTCTGGAGCACCTCCGCGCGGCGGGCCTTCAGCTCTTCGGGCGAGAGCTTCTGGAGCACCATCTCCAGCAGGTACGTGCCCTTGTTCCGGTCCGACACGTCCGGCATCGTCATCGCCTCGAAGACCTTGGACAGGTCGACGACGGGCCGGTCCAGGCCCTGCTGGAAGGCCAGCACCGAGCGGACGACGTTGTTGCGCACACCAGAGTCCGGATCCTTGAAGAAGGGCAGGAGCCACCCGATGACCTGCTCCGGCGTGCCGGCATAACCCAGCACATAGGGGACCGCCGAGCGGCGGTTCGCATCGGCGTCCTCGCGCAGCACGCGCAGCAGCGCCTCCCGAGCGGCGGGGGCCTTCTCGACGAAGCGCGGCTCGTAGGGGGCGAGCTCGGGGTGACCGAACCCGAACGAGCAGTGGGCGACGCGACAGGACGGAGGCTGGTCGGTGTTCAGCGCGCCGGCGCGCATGAGGCGCACCACCTTGTCTTCGTACTCCAGCCAGTGCGCGATGAGCCCCTCTGGGTCCTCCACGTGTCCGGTGGGCGCGGGGAGGAAGCTCAAGCGGTGCGAATCCTCGGCATCCACCAGGTCCACGCTGGCGAAGGCCTGCCCCTTCAATTCCTCCGCGAAGAACGCGATGACGCCCACGTGGGTGTAGGCGAGGTTGAAGCGCTGACGCAGCGCCTCCTCCCGCTTCTTCATGAGATGACGGCTGCGGACGATGGGCTTGCCCACCTCCAGGCCGAGCATCTTGATGACCTCGGCCGCGGTGGCGCGACGCGAGCGCGACACGTCGATGGTCGCGAGCACGGGGATGGGCATGGGTGGGGTGCCCGCCTTGTCCAGGTTGGCCTGGACACCCGCCACCACCTGCGCCCAGCCCGGCAGCGCGTGGAGCGAGGCCAGCTCGGGGTCGAACTGGAGCTGATCCACGGAGGGGAAACCACTGTCGGCCGCGCGCTTCAGGAAGGCCATCGCGTCCTCGGTGCGCCCTCCGAGAGAAGCGCAGCCGGCTGCGGAGTAGTACTCCTCCGCGCGAAGGTCGGGGTCCGTCAGGGCCTCCGCGGACTGGCGCCGCAAATCGGCGCAGGTGGCGAAGTCCTCGGCGTCGTAGGCCTTCTCCGCGCGCAGGGACAACTCCTGCGAGGTCATCGCGCCCACGGTGGACACCACGTCCTGGGGCTTCCCGGACGAGTGCGCGCAGCCCAGGCCCAACATCAACCACAGACTCAGTCCGACGGACTTCCTCATGAGCGCCTCCCCTTCGAAACCCCGCACTGTGGCGCGACAGTGGCCCCGGGTTCAATGTCTCACGGAACGCCCTGTCTTGAGCCCCAACCCCTGCCGGCATACCGCAAACAGTTGCAACTCAACAGCGCCTGTCATCTGGAGGCACCAGGGACATATCCAGCCACACGGCCCCAACAGCCCCTACTGGGGCGTCGGGACGACGTCGTGCGAGGAGACGTGCGTCTTCAAGCGCTCCACCACCGGTACCTACTACCGCAAGCACGTCCGGTTCCGCGTGACGGATGCGACGGGCGTCACCTCCGCCCCCGCGGAGACCGGTCAGTTCTGCTGGAGCCCCAACTGAGCACGGGGCCCCAGCGCGCGCTCGTTCACTCCGCCTTCTTCGGAGCCGGGGCGGGGCTCACCACGCGGTGCACGGGGTAGAGCCCGCCCACCTCCAGCATCGTGTCCAGGAACTGCCACCGGCAGAAGCCATCGTCCGAGTGCGGCTCCAGCAGGTACACGGCCAGCGTGCCCGCGCGCTGCGCCGTGGGCACGTAGAGCGTCCCCTGGGCGAACTCGCGCTTCGTCCGCTCGGAGGACACCGTCAGCACCGTCTCGAAGCGCACCGGCTTGGGCTTCAGGCTCAGCGGCACCTCGGCCTCGCCGGGCGCGGGCACGTTCGCCGCGACGTCGGGGCTGAAGGTCTCCTCCCGCCGGGCAATCCGGTAGCTGTCCACCAGGAAGTGGCGCGCCTTCGGGAGCACCTCGAACCGGATGCCCTGCCCTTCCAGCCGGGGCGCCAGCTCCGCGGGCACCAGGTACGCCTCCGGTGTGCTCACCGCCTGCGTCGGGATGAACGTGCGGTAGTGCGGCACGCGGTAGACGCGGCGCTTCTTCCCGGGGAAGCGATGCTCCGCGATGCTCTTCTCGTCGAACGCCTGGATGCGCGCCTGGTCCCCGTCCTTCGCATAGGCCGGGTAGTCGAACGTCAGCGCTCCCTGCGCGTCCCGGGTGGCGACGCCGTAGTTGATGCCCACCAGCGACTGGAGGTCCGGCGTCTTGCCGCGCGCGATGATGGCCGCCTGCTGGGCCTCCGTGACGGAGAGGAACGCCTTCGAGCTCCGGGCCGCCTCGCGGAACAGCTCCAACAGCCACGCGCGCGTCACGGCGCAGCGGCGCGGGAAGTCGATGTAGCTGTACGTCTCCAGCAACACGTCGAGCCGGCCGAGCAGCCCCCGGTAGTGACTGCCGAAGCGCGGCAGCGCCGGGTACGTGTGCCAACCCGAGGCGGGCACGTCCTCCTCGCGGTAGTTGCCGTACCAGAAGCTGTCGAACCCGTGGCGCTTGCTCACCGATTCGGAGACGCGCTCCAGCATCGCCCGGTTGTAGTCGCGCAGCTCCTGGAACAGCGGCTCGTTCGAGTGAGACGTGTCGAACGTCAGGTCGAAGGCGTGGATGCTGCCGTCCGTGGTGTGGCAGTCGATGAACAGCTCGGGCCACCACGTCTGGTGCAGCTTCGCCATGGCGCGCGTCTCCGGCGCCTCCTGCTTCGTGCTGTCACGGTTGAGATTCCACCCCTCGCCCGTGTAGCGCGTGCCCACGCCGCCCTCGGGATTGACCTGCCCCTCCAGGCTCTTGAGGTTGAGCTTGCGGTTGTTGGGGCTGATGCGGTCATTGCCGTCCGGGTTGAAGTTGGGGACCAGGACCAGGCACAGCTTGTCGAGCAACTTCGCGCCCAGCTTCGTCAGCGTCAAATCCCGCGCGAGCGCGAGCAGCGCCTCCTTGCCCTCCACCTCGCCGGCGTGGATGTTGGCCTCCACCAGCACGACGACCTTCTTCTGCTTGCGCGCCAGCTCTGGCGTGAAGCAGTTGCGGTCGCTCACGACCATCGCCACCAGCGGCTGACCCTCGCCGCTGGTCCCGAAGTCCACCCGTCGGGCGAGCTTCGTGCGGCGGCAGAGTTCGTCGATGAAGGCGAGCACGTCGGAATGACGCGAGGTTTCGGCGTAATTCGAGGCTTCAGCACGGGTGAGCAGCTCGGACATGGGCGCGCATCCGAGCGCCGCGCTCCCGCGTCGTCAAGCACTTCGTCCACAACGCGGCACCGTTCACTCCGGGTCGCCGTCATCCAGTGAGCGCTCGTCGACGCACTGCACGGTCCACGCCGAATATTCCGGAGCACCGCGCCGTGAATCCACGCGAGGATGCGGGCCGCATGAAAATCTGGGTCGATGCCGATGCCTGTCCGGGCCCTGTCCGGGAAATCCTCCTGCGCGCCTCACAGCGCCTCAAGGTGCCCCTGGTGTTCGTGGCCAACCGGGGGATGAATCTGCCCCGCTCGGAGTTCGTCTCCACCGTGCAGGTGGGGGCGGGGCTCGACGTGGCGGACCAGCACATCGCCACGTCGGCCCAGCGCGGGGACCTGGCCGTCACCCAGGACATCCCGCTCGCGGCGCTGCTGGTGCCGCGAGGCGTGGTGACGTTGGACCCTCGTGGGGAGCTGTTCTCCGAGGAGAACATCGCCGAGCGACTCTCCGTGCGGAATTTCATGCAGGAGCTGCGGGAGAGCGGCGTCGTGACAGGCGGCCCGAGCGGCTTCAACGCCCAGGACCGCCAGCGCTTCGCCGCGGCGCTGGACCGCGAGCTGGCCCGGCTGCTCCCGAAGCGCGGCTGATTCGTCGCGCGCTCCGGGAGCCCCTGGACTCAGGTCCCGTCGATGAGGCGGATGGCGATGTCGGGGCTGAACTGGCCCGCTGGAGTCGTGGGGGCGATGCCGCAGTTGCCGTCGGAGTCTCCGGGCACCTTCACCCACAGGAGCATCTCCGCGCCCCCGCCCACCTGTGACAGCACGCCCAGCTTGCGGCCCGCCGGGTTGCACCACTCGCCATTGTGGCCATTGCCGTTGCGGCTGGTGTCCACCACGAAGGGCTTCGTGTAGCCGTAGCGCGTATTGAGCGCGCCGTTCACCGCCGCCCCGTACGTGGTCGACTGGGCCGTGGTGTAGAAGTTCGACACGTTCAGCGCGAAGCCCCGGATGTTGCGGACGCCGGCGGACTCCAGCCGCTGTGCCATCGTGTCGGCGCCAATCCAGTTGGCATTGCCACCGTCCAGGTAGGCCCACGTGTTCGGCGCACGATCTCTCAGCTGCTCCGTCGCGTAGCGCAGGAGGCCGAGCCGCGTCTGTCGCTCCGCATCATTGGGCAGACAGTCGAGCTGGGCGACCGCGTCCGGCTCGATGATGACGATGGCCGGGCGGTTGCCCAGGCCGGTGGCGAAGGCGGAGATCCACGTGCGGTAGGCCTCGGGACTGCCCGCGCCTCCGCCGGAGTGACTGCCGCAGTCGCGTCCGGGAATGTTGTAGGCCACCAGCACCGGGAGCTTGTCCGCCGTGTCCGCGGCGGCGACGAAGCTGGACACCGCCGAGGCGATGTCTCCACTCCAGTTGCCGAACCAGCGCGCCCCCGCCTTGCTCGCGATGGACGACTGGATGCGCGCCGCGCGGGAGTCCCCACCGTTGTTGCGCACCCAGACGGCGGAGTTGGAGTTGGGGTCGACGTAGAAGCCGCTCGTCATTCCCACCGGCCCGGTGCCACCCCCGCCGTCCTCCGTGGTGAGGGAGATGTTGTCCAGGAAGGCCGAGAAGGCGCCCACGCCGCCGAGCTGGAACGTCACCTGCCCCGCCGTCGTGGCCAGGTTCGAGGTGAAGGGGAATGTGAAGGTGCGCGTGGTGCCATCCAGGGTGATGTACTGGTCCAGCGGCGCGGTGTACGGCGCGGCCCCCAATTGCACCGTCACCCGCACTCTCACGGTCGCCGACGCGGACGCCGTGAAGGACAGGGTGTATGCCCGGCCATTCACCAGGACGATGTTGTCCTGTCCCGAGGGTGCATCCCAGGGATTGGCGGGGTTCCCCGTGACGTTGATGCGCAGCTTCCCGTTCTCCACCACGGACTGGGAGTTGGCACCGCTCCACCAAGGCGCCACCGTCCCGCCACTGAAGGTTCCATTGACGACCAGCTCCGTGAGCGGCGAGGACACCTGGCCCTCCGACTCCGGCTCGGGCGCGGGAGCTGACGGCACCGCGGGGCCACACGCGGCCACCAGGGATGCACCCAACACGACGGCTACCCAACCCACATGTCGACGCAGTTGCACGAAACGATTCCTCCTGCCCGCTTCCGGATGACAGGGAATGACGTCCGGCCTGGCGCGGGACCTTGGCGCGACGGTGAAAGTCCTTCCTCGCCGCGTCGCGGCATACTGGCAGGTTTTCCCTGTTTTACCAGCTCAAATACACACAAGCCCTGGCGGACGACTGCAATGGCAAAATTGAAAAGGAGCTTGAAACAGCGTCGTCCATCCGGATTGTAGACATCCACGCCCGGCGGCGACGCCAGGAGATACCGGACACTCCGTCATGCGGGCTCACACACGGGGCGCGCGCATCCAGGAGAACGTGGCTCACTCGGGCTCGGAGGACTCCGCGCCGTCGAGGCCATGCCGTCGCAGCAGCCGTCGAAGCTGGGTGCGGTGCAGGCCGAGCGCGCGCGCCGTCGCGGAGACATTGCCTCCCTGCTGGCGCAGGGCCTCTTCAATCCGGGCCCGTTCCTGGACATCCCCCTGGGCGCGCTCCGTCGCATCCGCGCGAGGCTCGGGACCGGCGCGCACGGTGACGCTTCCGGGGCCAAAGGCTGTTCCCGCGCTCGGGCTCAGGTGTCGAGCCTCCACCCGGGTGGCGCCCTGAAGCAGCGCGGCCTGGACGGCGCTGCGCAGCTCCACCAGGAGTTCGCGGATGTTTCCCGGCCAGGGCCGCAGGAGACACTGCTCCACCAGGGAGACGTGGAGCCCGAGCCCCGGCGCCACCCGCTCCGCTTCGCGTTGGAGCAGCAGGGGCAGCTCCTCGGGGCGCTGGCGCAGCGGAGGCACCACCACCTCGGGCCGGCCCATGCGGAAGTACAGGTCCTCGCGCAGCCCGCCCCGGGCCACCAGGGCGCGCAGGTCCTTGTTGCTCGCGGAGCACAGGTGCAGGTCCACCGTCTTCGGCCGGGAGGCGCCCAGGGGCAGCACCTCGCGCGTCTCCAGCGCGCGCAGCAGCTTGGCCTGGACGGCCAGGTCCAGCTCCACCACTTCATCGAGGAACAGCGTGCCGCCATCCGCGGCCTGCAGGTATCCCTGGGCGTCTGCCTCCGCGCCGGAGTACGCGCCGCGCCGGACACCGAAGAGGAGCCGCTCCGCGATGCCCTCGGGAATGGCCGCGCAGTTGACGGCGACGAAGGGGCCCTCGCGCCGGGGACCGTGTTGGTGGAAGGCGCGCGCCATGCCTTCCTTGCCGGAGCCGCTCTCTCCATGGATGTGGAGCGAGAAGCCCAGCTCCGCGGCGCGAATCACCTCCGCGAGCAGCCTCTGGCCACCGGGCCCCCGCACGAAGCCGTCCACCAGTCCGACGCCGTGTTCTTCCAGGGGCCGCACGTCGACGCTCGGCACGAAGAGGGAGTCTCCCATCCGGAGCACGGCGCGCACCTCGCGAGGCGCGCCGGGCGCGAGCGGCTCTCCATCCACCCAGGTTCCGTTCTGGCTTCCCAGGTCGACGGCCCAGAAGTGCTTCCCGTCGAAGCGGACCTGGGCATGGCGCCGCGACATCCTCGGGTCCTGGACGTCGCCGAGTTGGGGACCTCGCCCCAGCTCCAGCCCCTCCAGCGGGAGCCGGAGAGCCACTGCCAGCGCCGCCCCTCCGCCAAACAGGCGCACCAGCCCGGGAACGCGCGCCGCGTCCGAGACCTCCATCCCTCGTCCATCACCACTCGGCCGGAGCGTCGACCCATCGTGTTCCATGCCGGGTCATCATACGCGCCGGGCGGTGGCACACGGCACGGTGCCAGCGCTTGTGCCATTTCCGGAGCGACTCGGGCGCCTCGCGAGGACATGCTCCCGCTGGCGACGGGAATGTCGGGGGCGCGTTCAACCGTGGCACGGCGCTCGCTATGGGGCGCACGCATCACGAGGCACCAGGGGACACCACCATGAGGAACATGACTGACGACATCGCGGCGCCCGTGCGGGGAGCCCACCGGACCACCGGCCCCATCCTGCTGGCGACACTGGCGCTCCTCGGCGCGAGCGCCTGCCTCAAGCCCCTCCAGCTCCCGCCGTCACCTTCAGACCCGAACCCCCGGCAGCCCGACGTGGGCGACAAGTACGTGACGGACTCGGAGACCCAGTTGCCCGTCACACCTTGCAAGGGAAAGGACTGCCCGCCCCTGGAGCCCACGGCCCAACCGCTGGCGCCGCTGGAGTGTCCGACGGGGCAGTGCATCCCGGACAACTCGAACGGCCAGGGCATCTACATCGTCGAGGGCAGCGACTTCTGCTTCACCCAGGGGACGGAGTTCCGGTTCTGCCCGGAGGCCTTCGTCAACCGCGCGCCCGGGGACGTGGTGCTCAAGGGGAGGGACCGCCTCATGGGCACGCTCTTCTACACCGCGACGCTCCGGGGGGTATTGCCGGGCCAGCTCGGTCGCACGCCGCAGGGCGCTCCCGCGAGCTTCGTTGCGATTCACAGCGTGCAGGGACAGGGGGACCAGCTCGTCGTCAATTACTGTCAGTCGCGGACGAAGTGCAGCAAGCCAGAGGACATCCAGACGCTCCAGGGGCCGGCGCTCGCGGGCTTCACGTTCGACGTGCTCTTCCGGAACGTGCCGGATGAGGAGACTTTCTTCGAGTTCCAGCTCGTCCCTCTGGGAGCCGACCAACTCCTCCCGCCGTTCCAGCTTCAGAAGTACGAGGTGCGACACCGGTTGCGAGACCCCAATGGCAACCATCCGGCCTGGACGAATCCGTGCGGCGGGTCCGCGCGGGGCCGGGTGGGCATCCTCC
>NZ_JABUMQ010000391.1:0-9272 GCF_013336645.1 Myxococcus sp. CA039A
CCGGAGCGCGCACCGCGCCCCATGCGCCCCACCATGCCCCTGGACGCGCCCGCTCCGGTGTCCACCACCCAGACGCCGGAAGACTTCCTCCAGCGCGCGGTGCGACTGGAGCGCGGAGGCAATGTGGACCGCGCCATCGAGGTTCTCACGAAGGGCATCGACCGTGCCCCCGAAGCCGCCGCGCTCCACAGCAAGCTGGCCCTCATCCTCGTCCACCAGCGCAAGGACTACGTCCGAGCGGCCCGACTGCTGGAGCGCGCGGTGGAGCTGGAGCCGGGCAACACCGTCTTCCAGCAGAATCTCCTGAAGGTCGCCGCGCTGTCCGCGGCCTCCGCTGGCCAGGGCAAGGAGCGCAAGCCCGGACTCTTCGCCCGCCTCACCGGCAAGCGAAGCTGAGCGGCCCGGCACTCAAGGACTGCCGCTGTCCAACAGGCGCTCCGCCTCTTCCAACGAGAAGGCGAGGTGCGCGTCGTAGCCCAGCTCACGACTGGTGCGCTCGAAGACGAGCGCCGTGTCGACGGAGCGGCCCACCACCCGCACCACGCGACGGAAACCCCGGACCTTCGCGGCCTCCATGATGCGCCGCAGTTGCACCGTGGCCTCGGCGTCCAACGACGTCACGCCCTTCATGTCCGACAGCAGGTCGAACCGCGGGCGCAACCGCTCGATGGCCCGCACCGCCGCGTCGCCGACGCGCTGGGCCTCTTCCCTGGCGATGTCACCCCAGATGCGCACCACCAGTCGGTTCTTCCCGACAAGGGCCTCGACTTCGAACACGGGGCTGAGACCTCCAAGGAAAACCCGCCATCCCTTACAGAGAGTCTACCCCCGGCGTCACGCGCGCTTCCAGGTTTCGTCCCGGCGTGCCGGAACGCTCAGATTTCCGCCACGCCCTCGCGCTCGGCCCAGCCTTCCAGTCCGTTGGGCAGACGGATGCGCACGAAGCGGCCCGTCTCCTCCAGGAGCCGCACCTTGAGGCCCGCATGCACCTCGAAGATGGAGCGGGCGCCAGGCTGCGGCAGCTCCCGAGCCACCAGCGTGGGCGACAGCACCACGGCCTCGTGCACCGTCTCGTCCACCCACGCATGCGCGGCCAGCAGCGCGCCCGTGGGCACCGCCACGGTGAACAGCAGCGCGGCGACGATGCCCAGGCCCGTGCGGCGTCCCGGCTTCAGCCACCGCCACACCAGCAGGAGCAGCAGCGTGGCCACCCACGTGCCCAGAAAGGTCCACGCCACCACGGTGCCGTCCGTGGCCGCCGTCACGCGCGGAAGGAACTCCTCCTCCGCCGTGGCGCCCACCACCTTGTCCACCTGTCGCGCGCGCGCCACGGCCAGGTTGGCCTCCAGGTCCGGCGCGCGGCCGCCCTGCTTCTTCGCCTGCTCCAGCGAGAGCACCGCGCGGCCCAGGTCTCCCCGCGCCAGATGCGTCGTGCCCAGGTTGTAGAGGACGTCCGCGCCGCCATGGCCATGCGAGAGGAGCTTCTCGTAGCCATCCTGCGCCGCCGCGTAGTCCTCGCGCGCGTAGGCCTCGTTGGCCTTCAGGAAGACGTCCTGCGCCTCTTCAGGCGAGTAGTACCCGCTCACGCCCAGCCCTCCATGGCCGCGACCGCGGCATCCATCACCTTCTGTCGCGCGGCGGCATCACCTCCACCGCCATAGCGGCCCAAGTCACAGGCCTCCAGCACGTACAGCACCCGGGCACGTCGCTCCTGCGCCACGCCCGCCGCCGTCATGCGCTCGCCAATGGCCTCGCGAGTGAGGCCAATCACCGGGCCGCCCAGCCGCGCGCCCAGGAAGCCATGCAGCGCCTTCTCCACCTCGGTGTAGAAGGCCCCCGCGTCGGCGCCGGCCTGGAGCTTCTCCGCTTCCACCAGTCGCTTGCGCGCGGCCTTCGCCTGCTGACGCCCCTTGTCCGCCTCGGTGCGCGTCGCCATGCGGCCTCGCACGCCGCCCAGGAGCGCCGCACCCGCGAGCAGCCCCAGCGGGGCCAGCACCAGCGGCACGAAGAAGCTCCGCTTCCACGGTGGCTCGGACGGCGCGACGAAGCGCGCCTGGTAGCGCACCGGCCGCAGCCCACCGGACGTCAGCACGTTCTTCTGCTCGTTGGCCGAGTCCGCCACATGCGCGGACGACGTGGGCGGCAGCGCCGTGCTGCCCGCCGCGGGCTCCACCGTGAGGGTGATGGGGTCCGTGCGCGAGACCTCGTAGGAGCGCGCGCGTGCATCGAAGAAGGGAAACTCCAGCGCGGGCAACGTGAAGGTGCCCGTGCGCTGCGGCATCACCAGGTACTCCACCACGCGCCGACCCTGGACCCGGTTGCGCTGCGGCGCCACCTTGTCCGTCGTCGTGGGGTCATAGATTTTCAGCGCGGAGGGCCCGGTGAGCTTCGGCGGGTTGACGTTCTTCACGTTGCCGGAGCCCTCCAGGATGACCTTCACCGTGATGGGCTGTCCCAGCTCCACGCGCGTCTGCGACACGTCCACGGACAGCCGCCAGGCGCCCACGTTCGCATTGGACATGCCCTGCGGCGCACCGGGCGGCAGGGGCGCCACCTTCACCTTGAGCCCGTTGGACACGCGGTGCACGCGGTGGCCCGCGAAGAGGAAGCCCGTGGTGATGTCCGCCTCCGCCGCGGAGATGGACAGCGTGCCGGCCTTCACCGGGAAGAGCGCGCGACGGCGCAGCAGATAGGCCCGGTACGGGACGCCGTCGACGACCTTCTGCTCACCGGACAGCTGCGTGGGGCTCTCCACCTCCTCCGTCCAGAAGCCCTCCAGCTTGGGCATGGTGACGGCATCCACGCTGGACAGGTCCACGCGCGAGTAGATGTAGAGCGACAGCGTCACCTGCTCGCCCACGAAGATTTCGTCCCGGTCCAGGCTCGAGCGCAGGAACAGGTCCGAGTCTCCCCGGGGAATCGTGGGCTCGTCCTCCGGCTCATCCGCGAACGGGTCTGGCAGGCGCGAGGGCATGCTCGCGAACGGGTCCGGCAGTCGCTGCTGCCGCCCGGACTGCGCGGGTGGAGGCCCCAGCCGTCCCGGCTTCACGTCAATCTGCACGGAGTCCGTGCGGTGCGTCTTGCCCGCGGTCGTCATCTCCGACGGAGGAATCGTCAGCTTCCCCGCGCGATTGGCCCGCATCACCATCACGTACTTGGTGACGTCCTGGATGTTGGCGGGCCCGCCGCCGGACCAGGAGACGGAGCGCTGCGTGCTGCGTGAGCTGTTGACGACCTCGAAGTCGTCCGACCGCGGCAGCTTCACCTTGGCGTCGGCGGGCGCATCCACCGTCACCACCGTGAGCAGGAAGGTGTCCTCGCTGCCCACCTCCTCGCGGTTCACCGTCTGGTAGAACTCGAGGCCCGCCGCCCATGCCGGCGCCGAGGCCAGCAGGGCCAGCCCGACGAGCACCGCCACGGGGCCGCTGCTACCAGTCCTTCTCATTGGCCTTCCTCTGCTTCTTCTTCTGCTGGAAACGCCAGAGCTGGAGATTCTTCTCGTTCTGCTTCATCGCATCCAGCAGGCGCTCCGCCTCCTGCCGGTCCAGCTCCGATGGACTCACTCCACCATCCGAGCGCGAATCTTCCGCGTCACCCTCCGACTCGCTGCCCCCATCCGTCCCGCCGTCGTTCGGGTCGCCCTCGCCCTCATCCTGACCGCCGTCGGAGCCACCGTCGCTGCCGCCATCACCCTTCTGCGGAGGACCCTCCTGACCGCCGTCCCCACCATCCGAGCCGCCATCCGCCGAGTTGTCCTGCGGCGGAGGAAGGTTTCGCAGCACCACTTCGTAGTTGTGCCGGGCCTGCACGTCCTGCGGGTCCAGGGTCAGCGCGCGTCGGTAGGACTTCAGCGCCTCCACCCGGTCCCCCGTCGTCGCGGCGAGGTTGCCCAGGTTGTACCAGGCCTTCTGTCGCAGGTCGGGACGGTTGGACTCCGTCACCCCGCGGAAGACCTCCTGTGCGTCCTTCACCCGGCCCAGCTTCGCCAGCGCGTCGCCCCGATTGAAGTCCACCGCCGGGTCATTGGGACGCTCCTTCTTCGCGTCCTCGAACGCCTTCAGCGCATCCTCGTAGCGGCCCGCCAGGTACGCCTCGCGTCCCTGTTGGACCCGTGGATGGTCCCTCTCCAGCGGCCCCGCGCCGAGCGCCGACAGCGGCAGCACGAGGCACGCCACACAAGCCAGCAGTCGCGCGCCGCGACGTCGTCGTGTCTCGAGGCTCGCGCTCATGGCGACGACCTCCTGCGCGTGGACGGCAGCAACATCATCCCCAGCACGAGCAGCACCAGTCCGGGAATCGCGAAGGACTGGAAGCGCTCGTCGTAGCGGACCGTCACCCGACTCTCGAGTTCGCTCTTCTGCATCTGGTCGATGCGCTCCACCACCTGGCTCATCGCCACGCCGCGCGGTTGGAAGAAGAAGGCCCCACCGGTGGCCTCCGCGATGGCCGTCAGCCCCGCGCGGTCCAGGCGCGTAATCACCGTGTCTCCGGCCGAGTCCTTCTTGTAGTCCACGAACTCGCCGCGCCGGTCATAGACGGGAATGGGCTCGCCAGCCTCGGAGCCCACGCCCACCGCCAGCACTTGGACGCCCGCTTCCTTCAGCGCGTCGGTGGCCTCGCCCACGTCGCCGACCAGGTCCTCGCCATCCGACAACAGCACGACCACGCGCTCCTTCGAGCCGCGGTCCGCGTTCTCGAGCACCTGATGGGCGAGCCGCAACGCCGCGCCCACGTTGGTGCCCCCCTGGGGCATGACCTCCGGGTCCACCGCGCGCAGGAACAGCTTCACCGCCGAGTAGTCCGACGTCAGCGGAGACTGGATGAATGCATCCCCCGCGAAGACGACCAGGCCCACGCGGTCGCCCTTCAGCTCGTCCAGGAGCGTCGTCAGCTCCAGCTTGGCTCGCTCCAGTCGGCTGGGCTGCACGTCGCGCGCGAGCATGGACTTGGACGCATCCAGCGCCACCACCACGTCGATGCCGCGCCGCTTCGTCAGCTCGCTCTTGGTGCCACACTGCGGCTGCGCCAACGCGAAGCCGAACAGCGCCAGCCCCAGGCCATACAGGCTGCCCTGCGTGGCCGGACGCCACACGGAGATGCCCGGCGTGAAGCGCTCGGCGTGCCGCTCATGCAGCACCGCGCGCACGCGGGAGCGGCGCCTCAGCGACAGCGTGAGCGCGAGCAATCCCAGCAGCACGCCCACCAGCACGAGCCCCAGGAACAACGGCTGGGCGATACCCGCCTGATAGCCGAGCACGGTGAAGCGCCAGGGTTCCACGGGCGTCACGGGAAGACCCTCAGGAAGGTCGCGCGCAGGAGCAGCTCCAGCGCGACGAGACCAAAGGCGGCCAGCAGGAACGGATGGAACTCCTCGCGGTACGTCGCGGAGGCGCCTCCCTCCATCAGCTTGGAGCGCTCCAGCGAGTCGAGCACCTTCTGGAGTCCCCGGCGCAGGCCCTCGGGGTCCGTGGCGCGGTAGTACTCGCCGCCCGTGCGGTCCGCGATGTCCTGCATCAGCTCCGGGTTGATGGGAATCTCCGTCTCGCGCCACACGGTGTTGCCGAACAGGTCCGTTCCCTGCGGGAAGGGCACCTTGCCGCCCTTGCCCACGAGGATGGTGTAGATGGGCACGTGGAGCGCCTCCGCCATGTGCGCGGAGTCGATGGGGGACAGCTTCCCCGCGTTGTTGTCGCCGTCGGTAATCAGCACAACGACGCGACTCTTCGCCTCCGAGTCCCGCAGGCGGTTGAGCGACGTGGCGAGCGCGTCACCGATGGCGGTGCCGTCCTCCAGCACGCGGGTGCGCAGCTGCTTGATGACTTCCTTCAGCACGCCGTAGTCCAGCGTCAGCGGCGCCTGCGTGTACGCCGCGCCCGCGAAGACGACCAGGCCGATGCGGTCATTCACCCGGTTGGCGATGAACTCGCTGAGCACTTCCTTGGCCACGTGCAGGCGGTTCTGCGGCCGGAAGTCGCCCGCCTCCATGGAGGTGGACAGGTCCAACGCCACCACGATGTCGATGCCCTCCACCGACAAGTCGCGCACGCGAGAGTCGCGCACCTGGGGCCGGGCGATGGCGAACACCGCCGCCGCGACGGCCACCGCGCGCAACAGCGGCAAGAGCGGCAACATGTACGTGCGCAGGCCCTTGCCACTTCGGGCGAACACGTTCGCCGCGGAGAAGCGGAGGGGCGCGCGAGCGCGACGCTCCCGCCAGGCCTGCACCAGCAGGAGCGGCACGAGCAGCAGTCCCCAGAGCGCCTCGGGGTTATTGAACGCGGGGAGCGGCGGCATTGGCGGGAGCCTGAGGCGGCGGGGGCGGAACGTAGGTCTTGTCGATGAGTTCGTAGCCGAACAGCAGCGCGTCTCGGCAGCTCTCGGGCGACGCATCCGCCCGGGCGTACTTCACCATGTCCGACTCGGACACGAAGCGCATCAGCTTGTCCTCGGGAAGCCCGAGCGGCGACAGGCGGCGCAGCGCGGTCATCAGCTCCGAGCTGGTGCACTCCAGCGCCTCGAAGCCATAGCGCTCGCCCAGATACCCTCGGACGATTTCGGACAGGCGGAAATAGTAGTCCTTCACGTGGCCACGCCCCGGGAGGTTCTCCGCCTTGAGCGAGTCCAGCGCCTTGCGCGTGCGCACGTCCAACGGCAGGGGCGGCGGCAGGTTCACGTGCTTGGGGCGGTTCTTCCACCAGCGCACGAGCGCCCAGGCCAGCAGGCCCGCGGCGAGCACGCCCAGCAGCGTCAGCACCAGCCGCCACGAGCGGATGGGCACTTCCTGCGGCGGCTGGATGTCGAACAGGTCCGCGCCCTTGCCCTCGGCGTCCGGGGGCAGCGTGGCGGCCACCTCCACCTCGCGACCTGGCAGCGAGTAGTGACGCGGCCCCTCCGGCGTCGCCACGTCGAACTCGAGCGGCGGCACCTGCACCGTGCCCAGCGCGAAGGCGGACAGGCGCACCGCGAACGTCGTGGTGGCCGAGTCGGGCCCGTCATGGCGCTGACGCGTCTGGTCCAGGAACTCGAAGTCGCCCGTCTCCTTGGGCACCGCCAGTTCGTAGCGGTGGTCCTTCGGATGCGTGAGCACCACGTGGTAGGTGAACGGGTCGCCGATGCGCACCTGCTGCGGCTCCACGCGCACCGACACGTCCAGGGGCTGCGTCACCTCGTGCGCGGGCACGCCCGGGGGATTCGGCTGGGACTTCGCCCCCGCCGGAAGCGTCCCCAGACACAGCAGCACCGCGAGCAGGACCATGCACCGGCTCATGCCGCCATCCTCCGGGCCCGCGCGCGGAAGAACTGCGCGAGCGCCTTGCCGTGGTCATCTCCGGCCCGCAGCTCCACGTGGTCCAACTCCAGCTTCTTGAAGAGCTTGCGGCGCTCGTCGCGCGCGCCCTGCATCGCCCGGGCATAGCGTCCGCGCACGCCCGGGTCGCTCGTGTCCACGACGAAGCGGTCTCCCGTCTCCGGGTCCTCCATCTCCACCAGCCCCAGGCGCGGGAAGGCCTCTTCCAGCGGGTCCTCCACCACCACCGGGACGAGGTCGTGCTTGCGCCCCACCAGTCGCAGCGGCTTCTCGAAATCGCGCGCCTGGAAGTCGGAAACGAGGAAGGTGACGGCCTTCCGCTTCGCCACCTGCGTCAGGTACGTCAGGCCCGTCGCCAGGTCCGTGCCCTTGCCCACCGGCTGGAAGGTGAGGATGTCGCTCACCAGGCGCAGTACATGGGTGCGGCCTTTGCGCGGCGGCACCACCTTCTCCACCCTGTCCGAGAAGAGGATGAGCCCCACCCGGTCATTATTGGCGATGGCGCTGAAGGCAATCTGCGCGGCGACCTCGGCGGCGATTTCCGACTTGGTGCGCTCGCGCGAGCCGAACTCCTTGGAGGCCGACACGTCCACGAGGAGCATCACCGTCAGCTCGCGCTCCTCGGTGAAGACCTTGACGTAGGCCTCGTTCATGCGCGCGGTGACGTTCCAGTCGATGATGCGAATCTCATCCCCGGGCTGGTACTGCCGCACCTCGGAGAAGGCCATGCCCCGGCCCTTGAAGACCGAGTGGTACTGGCCCGCGAGCATGTCGGAGACCACCTTGCGGGTGCGAATCTCCAGCTTGCGGATGCGGCGGATGAGGTCCTTGGGCAGCACGGGTCGCTCGTCGGGCGGTCAGGGAACTTCGACGCGATCAAACACGCGCTGGATGATTTTCTCCGGGGTGAGGTCCTCGGCCTCCGCCTCGTACGTCATGGCGATGCGGTGGCGGAGCACGTCGAAGGCGATGGCCTTGACGTCCTCGGGCGTCACGAAGCCCCGGTGGCGCAGGAAGGCATGTGCGCGCGCGGCCTGCGCCAGGGAGATGGTGGCACGCGGTGAGGCGCCGAACTGGATGTAGTCCGCCAGGTCCTTGAGGCCGTACTTGCCGGGCTCGCGCGTGGCGAACACCACGTTGAGGATGTACTCCTTCACCTTCTCGTCCATGTAGATTTGGTGGACGAGCTCGCGGGCGCGGATCAGGTGCTCCACCGCGATGACCTTCTGCGCGCGCGGAGTCGTGCCACCGGACATGCGGTCCATGATGACCTTCTCTTCGTCGCGCGTGGGGTAGCCCACCTTCACCTTGAGCATGAAGCGGTCCACCTGCGCTTCGGGCAGCGGATACGTGCCCTCCTGCTCGATGGGGTTCTGCGTGGCGAGGACGAGGAAGGGCGAGGGCAGCCCGAAGGTCTGGTCGCCAATCGTCACCTGTCGCTCGGCCATGGCCTCCAGCAGGGCGGACTGCACCTTGGCGGGCGCGCGGTTGATTTCGTCGGCGAGGACGATGTTGGCGAAGATGGGACCCTTGCGGACGGTGAAGTTCGCCGCCTGCTGGTTGTAGATCATCGTGCCCACCACGTCGGCGGGCAGCAGGTCCGGGGTGAACTGGATGCGCATGAAGCTGGCGCTGAGCGCGTCCGCCACGGTGCGCACGGTGAGCGTCTTGGCGAGACCGGGCACGCCTTCCAGCAGCACGTGGCCATTGCACAAGAAGCCGATGAGGATGCGCTCCAGCATGTAGCGCTGGCCGACGATGACCTTGCCGGTTTCCTGGTTGAGGACCTCGACGAAGCTGCTTTCCTGCTGCACGCGTTCGTTTAGCGCGCGGATGTCCGTGTTCATGACGCCTCGGTAAGGACTGGCGGCGGGCAGCCTAGGGTTGACCGGGTATCGGGCTCAACACCGCAGAAGGGCGGGCATTCCAGTAAGTTCCGAGTCGGCCCCCCGGAGGGCTCCACCCC
>NZ_JABUMQ010000392.1:0-9240 GCF_013336645.1 Myxococcus sp. CA039A
GTGGGAGGGCGCGGGGTGTACCTCGTCTTCGGCGCCGTCATGGCGTACTCGGCGCTGGTGATGCTGCGGCGGATGCACGCGAGCGAGGAAGCGCCGGTGCCCGAGGACGCGCTGGCGGACCGGCTGGCGCTGCACGGCAGCTACTGGGATGAGTCCACTGGCCGCGAGGTGAGCTACCGCGTCACCCGTCCCCTGGCGGGGCTGGGGTTGATGTATGTGGCGGGCACGGTGAGCGGCATGCTGGGCATCGGCTCGGGCGCGCTGAAGGTGCCCGCCATGGACCTGACCATGCGGCTGCCGCTGAAGGTGTCCACGGCCACCAGCAACTTCATGATTGGCGTGACAGCGGCGGCCAGCGCGGGCGTCTACTTCGCGCGAGGCCACATCGACCCGTTCATCGCGGGCCCCGTCTGCGTGGGCGTCACGCTGGGCGCGTGGCTGGGCTCACGTCACCTGATGGCGAGGGTGAATGCGTCGTGGCTGCGCGCGCTCTTCGTGGGCGTGCTGCTGTGGGTGGCCTTCGAGATGCTGCGCAAGGGGTGGTCGTCATGAACGAAGCGCCGTCATCCGAGCCCGAGCCCCGCCCCTTGCCGCCGTCCAGCGTGGCGCTGCCCGTGGGGCCAGAGGCCGTTCCGCTGGTGCCCGAGCTGCTCATTAGCGACCTGCTGCGCTACGGCGTCCTCGTCAGCATGTCGCTGGTGACGCTGGGCACGCTGGTGACGTTCTTCCGCCACCCCGACTACCTCGTGTCTTCCGAGGCCCTGGAGCGCCTCACCGCGCCGCACCCCGTGCCGCACGGGCTGGCGGACGTGGTGGCGGGCGCCATGGCCGCGCGAGGGCAGTCCTTTGTCATGGCGGGGCTCCTGGTGATGATGGCCGTGCCGGTGATGCGCGTGGCGCTGTCGCTGCTCATCTTCCGGCAGCAGAAGGACCGGCTCTACGTGGCCATCACCACCGTGGTGCTGACGCTGCTGCTGGTGTCCTTTCTCGTGGGCGCCGCGGAGGGCTGAGCGCCTCACCCCCCCGTGTCGTAGCGCTTGAGCGCGCGGCCCGGCGCGGCCCACCAGACGAGCTGGAAGCCCGCGTCGTCCCCGGTGGACTGGAGCGCCACGGCGGTGCCCTTGCGCAGCTTCTCCGGCGCCTGGGTGTCGTCGCCCAGCGCGAGCGCCAGCGCCTGCTCCAGCGAGGGGTTGTGGCCCACCAGCGCGAAGCCCGGCCCCAGCTCCCGCGCCAGCTTCAGGATGCGCCGGGGCGCGCTGTTGCGGGGCACCAGCGCGGGGTGGACCTCCACGCGCGACAGGCCCAGGGCCTCGGCGAGCAGCTCCGCCGTCTGGACGGCGCGCACCAGGGGACTGGTGACGATGCCTTGCAGCGGGGTGAGGCGGGCCAGCTTGCGCGCGTGTTGACGGAAGAGGGCGCGGCCCTCCGGGGTGAGGGCGCGGGCTTCATCCCCAAGGATATGCGTGTCTTCGGCTTCGGCGTGGCGGACGAGCAGCAGCGGCAGTTCGCGAGCGGACATGGTGGCCTGCCTCAACCACCCGCCACCGTCCCGGGCAAGCAACGTCCCGGCGACAAAGCTCAGCCGTCCAGGTCGTTCAACACATCCAGCGGCAGCGGTGTCGCGTCCGTCACGGTGCCATCCAGGTCCGTGGGCAGCGAGGTGGGGTCCACGTCCGGAGGAGCACGTCCCTCCAGGGGCACCGCCGCGTTGCGAATGGGGGCGCCCGGCGGAGGCCGCAGCACGGGGCCCGCGGGCGGCAGGCCGGAGTGGCGGCGCGCGGCCTCCATCAAGGCGTTGTGATGGCGGTAGCGCGCCTCCACGAGCTTGTGGATGAGCAGCGGGCCGCCGGGGACGCGGCGCGCGGTGAGGGCCTGGGTGGCCTTGCGCACCGGGTAGCGCACCCGGCGAATCTGCACGCGCCAGCCCTTGGGCGTGTACGTGAAGACGCCGTAGGCGGGGCGCAGGTCTCCGTCGCGCGGAATCCCCGCGCTGGCCACGTCGGCGATGAGCATGCGGCCCACCCGGCGGCGGTAGGGGAAGTGCAGGTGGCCGAAGGCGCACGCCGCCGCGTCCAGGTGCGCGAAGTAGCGGCGCACCGCGACGTCATCCAGCGTGGGGTCCAGCGACTCCTCGAGGTTGCGCGGGTTGGCGTGGCAGACGAAGAGGTCCTGTCCCTTGCGCGGCGTGTAGCGCACGGAGAAGGGCAGGGCGCCCAACTGGCGCAGGTGCGCCTCGCCGAGCTGGTCTCTTGTCCAGCGCAAGAGCTCCGTCTTCCAGTGGTCCCTCTCGCGGTACGCACCGCCCAGGTAGTTCCCGGCGAGGTAGCAGTCGGTGTTCCCCATCAGCACCGAGTCGCAGCGGTCGAAGAGCAGGTCCACCGTCTCGCGAGGGTGCGCTCCGCGCAGTGCGAGGTCGCCGGCGGCGACGATGTAGTCGGGCGCAACGGAGCGCGCGATGTCCTCGAGGACGGCCTCGCAGGCGGGGAGGTTGCCGTGAATGTCCGCGAGGATGGCGACCCGCATGGTCGTGCCATCCTACCCCGTCGCAGACCGAGCGGGAGCCGCCTGGGGCAGAAAAATGGTGAAGGTGCTGCCCTCGTTCGGTTGGCTCTCGACCTTGACCTCTCCGTCCATGGCCTGGAGCAGGTGCTTGACGATGGAAAGACCCAACCCGGTGCCTCCCATGTCCCGGCTCCGGCCCTTGTCCACCCGGTAGAAGCGCTCGAAGATGCGCGACAGGTGGCGCGGTTCGATGCCCACCCCGGTGTCCCGGACGCGCACCACGCACCGCCCGTCCTCGCACGCTCCGTCCACGTCCACCCGCCCACCCGCCGGGGTGTACTTCACCGCGTTGTCCAGGAGGTTGAGCAGCACCTGCTCCACCGCGCGCGGGTCTCCCACCGCCACCAGTCCCGCAGGGACATGGAGTGAAACCACCTGGCCCTTGCCCTCGGCCTTGGGTCGCACCGTGTCGGCGGCCCGGGCGGCGGCCTCGGCCAGGGGGACGTCGGTGAGTCTCAGGCTCACCTGTTGCGACTCCAGGCGAGACAGCTCCAGCAGGTCCTCCACCAGCTCGGACAGTCGCTCGGACTGGCGGTGGATGATTTCCACCATGCGTGGAGCCACCTGGGCGTCCCCGAGCGCTCCTCCCTGGAGCGTCTCCGCGTAGCCTCGGATGGCCGTAATCGGCGTGCGCAGCTCGTGGGAGACGTTGGCGACGAAGTCCTTGCGCACCTTCTCCAGCCGGCGCAGCTCGGTGACGTCGTGGAAGACGGCGGCGCTGCCCGGCAAATCCCTTCCCAGGGGCGTCACGCGCACGGACAGGGTGCGGGGAAACAGCCCCTCGAGCGAGAGCTCCAGGTGACTGGAGTTCCCCTCGCGGCAGCCGCGCATGACGGCGTCGTGCAGTTGGTCATCGCGGATGACGGCCAGGGGGCGCTGGCCGACGATGGGTGCGCCCGTCTGGAGGATGTTCCGGAGCGCGTCGTTGTGGCGCACCACGGTGCCCTCCGCGTCCGTCACCCAGATGCCCTCGGCCATGCTGTCCAGGACGGCGGTGAGGGTGCGCGACTCCTGGGTGAGCTCCGTGTTTCGCGCGGACAGGCGGGTGTGCAGCGAGTCGATGGCGCCCTCGAGGCTGGCCACTTCCTCCAGCCGGTCCGGGTCTGGCGTCGGTCCGCCCCCCCCCTCGGCGCGGCCCCGCGTGCTGCGCGCCAGCCTGTCCAGCTGTCGTTGCAGCGCGCCACGGCTCAGGCCCAGCGCCATGAGGGAGCCGGCCAGGGTGATGAGCGCCACGGGCACCGCGGCGCCGGGGGTGCCCAGCGCGGCCACGAGCAGGCCCACCAGGGTGGCCGGCATCAACAGGGGCAGGAGCGTGTAGCGCAGGGGCATGGAGCGGGCGGCCTAGGGAGGGCTGAGCTTGTAGCCGACGCCGCGCACCGTCTCGATGATGTCGCCCGCGGGGCCCAGCTTCTCCCTGAGGCGCTTGATGTGCGTGTCCACGGTGCGGGTGTGGATCTCCGCCTGGATGCCCCAGACATCGGAGAGGAGGGTTTCGCGCGTCTGCACCCGGTCGCTTCGCTCCAGCAGCGTGCGCAGCAGGCGGAACTCCAGCGCGGTGAGGACGACCTCCACGTCCTTCACTCGCACCTGGTGGCGCGAGGTGTCCAGGAGGATGTCCCCGGCGGCGAGCACCTGCGCGGGCCCTTCGTCGGCATCGCCCCGGCGCAGCACGGCCTTGACGCGCAGGAGCAGCTCGCGGACGGAGAAGGGCTTCACCACGTAGTCGTCCGCGCCCAGCTCCAGGCCCTGCACGCGGTCCGACTCCTGGCCCTTGGCGCTGACGATGATGACGGACGTCTTTCGCAGCTCCGGGTCCTGCTTGAGCATGCGCAGCACCTCGCCGCCCGCGATGTCCGGCAGCATCAGGTCCAGGAGCAGCAGGTCGGGTGGATTGGCGCGGGCGCGGGCAAGGCCTCCGGCGCCGGTGTTCGCCGACTCCGTCTCGAAGCCCGCGGCCCGGAGGTTGTATTCGACGAGCCCGGCGAGGTCCTGCTCGTCCTCGATGATCAGGATGCGCGTCATGGGGTCCTCTCGGAAGTCCTGTGGAAGCTCGACGGAAAAGGTGTAGCCGCGGGGGGCAGCGAGCGCGGGCGAGGAGCGCCGCCTTGCTCAGGGGCCGATGGAGGGGTCGCAGGACTGCTCGGTCAACACGAGCGGCGCGGCGACCACCGGGGCGTTGTCCCCGGAGTTGACGACCTTGAGGTAGTTGCAGGAGCTGCCGAGGAAGCGCGACGGAGCGCCCACGGCGATGGCCTCGATGACGAGCGCGTAGTCGCGGCCTACCGGCACGTCGACCTCGAGCGCCTGGCTGCCGCCGTTCTGCATGGCCGCCAGGTCCACGGTGAAGCGCAGGGCGCGGCCCTCGTTGCCGCGCGAGTCCTCCAGCACCACCAGCTCCTCGCGCTTCACCTGGGTGTTGAGGCAGGTGCGCTGCAGCTCGGTGCAACTGCGGCGCGAGCCGTCCTCGAGGACGCTGACCTGGAGCGCGTGGACCTCGGCGGCCACCGCGCGCGACATCGTCACGTCCAGGCCGAAGCGGCCGGCGGTGCCGGAGTCCGTGGGACCGCAGGCGCACAGCGCGAAGGCGAGCGGCAGGGACTTCAAGAGGCGGAGGCTCATGGCTGGGAAGGGTCCACGCGGATGGTGATGGGGACGCGGCCGCGGTCCTCGGAGGAGGAGAGGGCCACCACGCCCGCGGTACCGCCGATGGCCACCGCGCCCACTGCGACCCAGAGCCAGGGGCTCTTGTACCAGGGGCGTCCTTCGGAGACCTCGGCGGCGGCCGTCGAGCGCTGCGGTGCCACCTGGAAGAGCATGGGCTGGAAGGAGTCACCGCGTCCGGCGAGCCGGCGCTGCGCGGCGTCCACCACCTCGAAGTAGTACTCCACCTCGTAGGGCTCCGGCTCCACGGGCACGTCGTAGGCGGGGACGACGGCGCGGAAGCGCTCCTTCTCGCCCCGGTCCTTCACGAAGTCCACGGAGTTGTAGGCCTGGTCTCCGGCGCGCCGGTAGAACAGCCGCGCGCGGGCGCCCAGCGCCAGCTCCTGGATGGTGGCTTCCACGACGATGGGCTCGCCGCCCGGGGGATCCGGAATCGGATCCACGTCGAGCGTCACGGGGCGCACACGCCGGCTGCGGATGTCCTCCTTGATGCGCGCGTAGAGCGAACGCAGCTTGGGCGGCGCTGTGCGGGGCAGCTCGTAGTCGGGACGGGCCTGGAGCAGCTTCTCGTACGCCTCGCGCGCCTGGTTCTCGTCGCCCAGGTACAGGGCGGTGAGGCCGAGCAGGCGGTAGAGCTCCACGAGCTGGTCGTCGGTGACGTCCGGGGCGTCCAGGCCCGCCTGGAGCGTGCGCCGGGCCTCCTCGAACTCGCCGTCGTCAATTTGCTCGCGGGCGCGGGTGATTTCTGGGCTTGCTGGCCCGAGCTGCGAGAGGGCAGGCGAGGGGAAGAGGGGACGGGCAAGCCCCGGTGGAGCCAGGAGGCCCACGACGAGGAAGAGTGCCCCCACGCGCAACGGCAAATCGTGCCTGTGCATCAAACCGACCCTATCAAAGCGTTGTCTGGAGAATCCACGAAGGCCACCCCACCGGTGGTGACGGCGCAGTGACATCTTCGCGGTGCTGTTGAACCCGGGCGTGTTGACGCTAGAGGGGCCGCCCTCTATGTTGCCCGCCCAATTTTACCTGGATGTCGCGTAAATGCTCGTAAAGGTTGAACAAATTCATGAGTCGGGGCTCAAGCTGGACGAGCCCATCTCGCCGGAGCTGCTGGGCGCCGCGCTGGAAGGGACGGCGTCCGGGTTGGACACCGGCTTCCGGGCCACGCAGGCATCCCAGCTCAAGGCCACGTTGCGGCGGGTGAGCGGCGGGGTGCTGCTGAACGGCAATTTCACCGTACACGTCACCAGTCCCTGCAAGCGCTGCCTGAAGGACGTGGAGCTGGCGCTGCCCGTGGTCTTCTCGCTGAACCTGGTGCCCGAGTCGATGGCCCGGGGCGACGACTTCAAGGACGACGACGAGAAGTCCATGGAGAAGAAGGAGCGTCAGCAGGGGGAGACGGGCGGCTCGTTCGAAATCGATGGCGTGGACCAGGAGGTCTTCAATGGGAAGACCATCGACCTGGACCCCATCGTCCGCGAGCAGGTGCTGCTCGCCCTGCCGATGAACCTGGTCTGCAAGGACGACTGCAAGGGCCTGTGCTCGCAGTGCGGCACGAACTTCAACGAGGCCCAGTGCCAGTGTGACACGAGGCAGGTGGACCCCCGCCTGGCGTCGCTGAAGAACATCAAGCTCGGCAACTGAAGTCCGCCAAGGACGCCGGCCCCGCTGGGATTCGGGGCCGGAAAAGAGCAAGGGCCGCGACCTCCGATTGGGGAGGCGCGGCCCTTCGTGCTGCTCGACGCCCCTCTTCAGGAGCGTCACTGGCAAGGCCTCAGGCCTCGGCTTGGGGCAGCAGCTCGCGCCCCTTGTACTGGCCACACGACGTGCAGGCGCGGTGAGGCATCACCGGCTCCTTGCAGTTGGGGCACTTGGTCACCTGCACGGCGGTGCGCAGGTTGTTGTTGCCAGCGCGACGAGTGTCACGACGCATCTTCGAAGTACGCTTCTTGGGGACGCCCACGGCTCACCTCTGTCTCACGCGCTGTGCCGGGGTCCCCGGCTGCCTGCGCAACATGTCGGTCAACACCGGCCTTGGAGCAGTCGCGACGAGCTCGCGTACTCCTGGTCCGGCTTGAAAGGCGGCGGACCCTAGCGGCTCATCCGGCCCGAGTCAATGCGCGTGTACTGCCCAGTCACACCGCGAAGTGCCTCGGGGCCGCCCGCCCGCCAGATACCTCACGCGCCCCGCCGGGACAACGCTCGTGATGGGCTCATTTCCGCCCGCCCCGCGGATCATCCGGACCTGGCGCCCCCGCTCGACGCGGCGCTGCCCACCTGGACCCACCCCATGCCATGGGGCAAGCGAGTCGTTGCCCCCCTGGGAGGTTCCTGGTGTGCTGCGCGCCGCCCGGCGGGCCGGGTGGGTTTCGAGCTGACACGCACGCAGACACGGAGAGGGCGGGGATGAGGCTGGTCCTGGACGCGATGGGGGGAGATCACGCGCCGGGGGCGCCGGTGGAGGGCGGAGTGCTCTTCGCCCGGGCCCACCCCGAGCACGAGGTCGTCCTCGTGGGGGACACGGCCCGGGTGACGCCCCACCTGGGACGCGGGCTGCCTCCGCCCAACCTCCGCGTGCACCACGCGTCCGAGGTCGTGGAGATGGATGACCACGCCTCCACCGCCTTCCGGCGCAAGCGGGACTCGTCGCTCCGGGTGGGCTTCGAGCTGGTGCGCGACGGGCACGGGGATGCGCTCGTGTCCGCGGGCAACTCCGGCGCGGTCATGGCGGGCGGCTTGATGACGCTGGGCCGGCTGCCCGGCGTGGAGCGCCCCGCCATCGCCGCGCTCTTTCCCGCGCTCAAGGGCGGCGGGCGCTGCCTGCTCTTGGACGCGGGCGCCAACGTGGATTGCCGGCCGTCGCATCTGGCGCAGTTCGCCGTGCTGGGCGAGGCCTATGTCCGCCTGCTGCTGGGCGTGGCCCGTCCCCGGGTCGCGGTGCTGTCCAACGGGGAGGAGGCGTCCAAGGGGACGATCCTGACGCGCGAGGCGAGCGACCTCTTGCGCCAGTCCGACCTGGACTTTGGCGGCTACGTGGAGGGCAAGGACCTCTTCTCCGGCGACGTGCAGGTGGTGGTGACGGACGGCTTCACCGGGAATGTCGTCCTCAAGACATCCGAGGGCGTGGGCATGGGCGTCATCGGCATGCTGCGTCAGGCCATCGAGAAGCGGGGTGGGCTGTCGGAGAAGCTGGGGGCGCTGCTGCTCCAGCCCGCCCTGAAGGGCCTGCGGAAGATGGTGGACTACGCCGAGTACGGAGGCGCTCCGCTGCTGGGCCTGCGAGGCGTGGGAATCGTGGCCCACGGGCGCTCCTCTCCTCGAGCCATCCACAACGCCCTGGGCGCCGCGCTGGCCACCGCGCAGGGGGGACTCCAGGAGGAACTGACGCGATGCATCGCCAGGGCCGCCGCCTGGCTCCCTACCCACCCGAGGGGAAAAAGAGGGACAGAAGAAGCCGTTTCCGATTAGAGACCGGCGCCTGGGCGTTGGGTTCGATGAAGCTCCTTTTCGGGAGAACCCTCGTGGCATGCACGCAGATCATCGGCACCGGCTCCTACGCTCCCTCCCGGGTCATCACCAACCAGGAGCTGGAGGCGTGCGTGGACACGTCCGATGCCTGGATTCGTGAGCGCACCGGCATCCACGCGCGAAGGCGCGCTGCGGACGACGAAGCCACCAGCGACCTGGCCGTCGCCGCCTCGCTGAAGGCCCTGGAGATGGCGGGCGTGGCGCCGGAGGAGCTGGACCTCATCGTGGTGGGGACCATCACCGCGGACATGCCCATGCCCTCGTGCGCGGCCTTCGTGCAGGCGCGGCTGGGCGCGCGCCGGGCCTTCGCCTTCGACGTGGCCGCCGCGTGCGCGGGCTCGCTGTACGCGATGAGCATCGCGGATCAATTCATGCGCTCCGGACAGGTGAAGCGGGCGTTGGTGGTGGGCGCGGAGCTCCTGACGCGGGTGGTGGACTGGACGGACCGGAACACCTGCGTGCTCTTCGGGGACGGGGCGGGGGCCATGGTGC
>NZ_JABUMQ010000393.1:0-9153 GCF_013336645.1 Myxococcus sp. CA039A
CGCCCCTGTCGCCCCGTCCCCGCATCGCGGTGGTGGGTGCCGGCCCCGCGGGCCTCACCGCCGCCTATGTCCTGGCGAAGGCCGGTGCCCAGGTCGAGGTCCACGAGGGCAGCC
Organism: Myxococcus sp. CA039A; assembly: GCF_013336645.1. Lineage (NCBI taxonomy): Bacteria > Pseudomonadati > Myxococcota > Myxococcia > Myxococcales > Myxococcaceae > Myxococcus > Myxococcus sp. CA039A. The sequence goes on from NZ_JABUMQ010000393.1 coordinate 115, forward strand.
GCGTCGTCGGCGGACTGTCACGCACCCTGGACTTGTGGAACCAGCGGGTGGACCTGGGGCCGCACCGCTTCCACACGCAGGATGCGCGCATCGACTCGCTCTGGAAGAGCGTGGTGGGAGAGGACTGGGCCACCGTCGAGTCCCATCCCGGCGTCTTCCGGAATGATGGGAAGGTGCTGCGCTACCCGCTCCAGGTGGTGGATGTGGTGCGCAAGGTGGGCCTCACCGAATCCATCCGGTGCGTGCTCGACTACGGGCGCCAGCAACTGCGCCCGCTTCCGGAGGTTCGAACGTTCGAGGACTGGCTGGTGCAGCACTTTGGCCGCCGCGTCTACGAGCAGTTCTTCCGAGACTTCAACGAGAAGTTCTTCGGACGGCCCTGCTCCGCGGTGGACGCCAGCGTGTCCGGCGCCGCGGCCAAGGACGCCTCGCTGGTCGACACCGTACTCGCCGCCTTGCGCACGGGCGCGAGCAACGCCCGGGCACGCGCCGTCAAGCAGGTCACCGAGCAGTTCCCCTACCCCCAGCGCGGCACCGGTGAAGTGTACGAGCGCATGGCCCAGTTCGTCCGCGACCACGGCGGCGAGGTGTTCCTGGAGAGCCGGGTGGAGGCGCTGGAGGTCGAGGGCCGCCGCGTGACGGGGCTGAAGTCCTCCCACGGCTCGCGGGCCTACGACTACATCATCTCCAGCGCCCCGCTGGTGCCGCTCGTGGCACAGCTTCCAGGCCAGCCCCCCGAGGTGCAACGGGCGCTCACCGAGGCGCGCGACGTGCTCACCTTCCGAAGCGCGCTCCTGGTGTACCTGGAGGTCCACGAGACGGGGCTGTTCCCCGAGTCCTGGCTGGAGATGCACACGCGCGCGGTCAGGACCTGCCGCGTCACCAACTTCCGCAACTGGGTCCCCGGACTCTACGGCGCGGAGCGCTCCACCATCCTCTGCGCGGAGTACTGGTGCTCCCAGGACGAGGCCCTCTGGAGCGAGTCCGATGAAGCCATGGCGGCGCTCGCCAGGAAGGAGCTGGAGTCCGTGGGCCTGCTGGGACCGGCCCCGGTCGGGCGATTCCACGTGGTGCGCCTGCCGCGCTGCTATCCGGTGTACCAGCCCGGCTTCCAACGCGTCCTCCAGCCCCTCCAGGAGCACCTCGACAACTTCGAGCGCCTGAGTTCCATCGGCCGCGGCGGCCGCTTCTCCTACAACAGCCAGGACGCCAACTGGCGCATGGGCCTGGAGGCCGCGGACGGCGCCAGGGCGGCGCTCGGCTTCTAGGTCTCCGGGCCATTGAGGGGAGCGTCACTCTCCGCTTCGCACCGGCGCGGGGTCCTCCAGCTCGTCCGTGAGGCCGTGCTTCGCCAGCCGGTAGCGGAACGAGCGGAAGGACAGGCCGAGCAGGTCCGCCGCGCGCGTCTTCACCCCACCCGCCTGCTTCAGCGCCGCCAGCAGGTAGCGCCGCTCGCTGTCGTCCAGGTGGCGCTCCAGATTGAAGCCGCCGCTCAACTGGGGCTCGCCGCCCTCGCCCGGACGCGCCACCGGCTCCGCCTCGCCGCGCACCGCGGGCGGCAGCGTGGACGGCCCCAGCAGGTCCGAGTCCGACAGCGTGGCCGCGCGCTCCACCATGTTCTGCAGCTGCCGCACGTTGCCGGGGAATGCGTAGCGCTCGAGCAACGCCAGCGTCTCTGGCGCGAAGCGCAGGCCCGGCCGCCCCAGCTCCTCCGCCATCCTCGACAGGAAGTGGCCCGCCAGGAGCGAGATGTCGCCCGCGCGCTCGCGCAGGGGTGGCAGCTCCAGCGTAATCACATTGAGTCGGTAGAAGAGGTCCTCGCGAAAGCGCCCTGCCTTCACTTCCGTCTCCAGCCGCCGGTTCGTCGCCGCGATGACTCGCGCCTGGAAGGGCACCTCCGCCGCGCTCCCCACCGGCTTCACCTTCCGCTCCTGGAGCACCCGCAGGAGCTTCACCTGCGTGGCCAGCGGCATCTCGCCGACTTCGTCCAGCATCACCGTGCCCTCACCCGCGGACACCAGCAGGCCCGCGCGCTCGTGCAACGCCCCCGTGAAGGCCCCCTTCACGTGGCCAAACAGCTCGCTCTCCAGCGTGCCCTCGTTGAGCGCCGCGCAATTGAACGGCAGGAAGGGCTGCGCCGCCCGATTGCCGCGCATGTGGATGCCACGCGCCACCAGCTCCTTGCCCGTGCCGCTCTCCCCCGTCACCAGCACCGTGCTGCGCCCCGGCGCCACCTTCTCCACCAGGGACCACACCGCCTGCATCCGCGCGCTCTGCCCCACCGCCACGCCCAGCCCGGGCAACAGCCGCGCGCGCAGCGTGATGTTCTCCTGCCGCAACGTGCGCTTCTCCAGCGCCTTCTGCACCAGCAGCCGCAGCTCCTCGTTGTCGAAGGGCTTGCAGATGTAGTCGTACGCCCCCTCGCGCATCGCCTCCACGGCGGCGGACGGCGTCCCGTAGGCCGTAATCAGCACGACTTCCGGAGGCTCCTTGCGCGCCCGCGCCGTGCGCAGCACGTCCAGGCCGCTGCCCGTCCCCAGCTTCATGTCGGAGATGACCAGGTCCACCCCGTCGCGCGCGAGCACCTCGCACGCGGGCTTCACCCCGGGCACGCTCGTCACCGCGTAACCCTCGCGGTGCAGCAACAGCTCCAGGTACTCCCGCATGGACAGCTCGTCGTCCACGACGAGAATGTGGCCTCTCACTCCGCTCTCTGCGGCATGCGCGGTCGTCACAGCGGCAACCCCACGACGAACTCCGTTCCCTCGGCCGGGTCCGAGCGCACGCGGATGGAGCCGCCATGCGCGCGGACGATGGAGTGCGCGGTGGACAACCCCAGTCCCGTGCCTCCGTCCCGCGTGGTGAAGAAAGGCTCGAACAGATGGCCCATCATCTCCTCGGTGATGCTTCCCGCCGAGTCCCACACCCGAATCTGCGCTTCCTTCTCGCTTCTCGCCAGCCCCACCCGCACCTCGCCCCTGGGTCCCGCCGCCTGGAACCCGTTGCGCACCAGGTTGATGAGCACCTGACGCAGCTGGTCCGGATCCACCGCGGCCGTCAGCCGCTCCTGCGCGGACACCTCCACCCGCACGTCCCGCGCCAGGGGGTCCGCCCGCAACATGTCCACCGTCTCCGCCAGGAGCGCGTCCAGCGACACCTCGCGACGCATGGGCTCCGGAGGACGCGCGAAGCGCAGGAAGTCCTCCACCAGCCGCCCGAGCCGATCCGACTCGCGCACCAGGATGTTGGTGAGCTTCTGCACCACCACGTCCCGCGAGCACTCCTGCGCCAGCAGCTGCGCGGAGCCCCGCATCGCCGCCAGCGGGTTGCGCAGCTCGTGCGCCAGCTGCGCGGAGAGCGCCCCCAGGCTCGCGAGCCGGTCCGAGCGCTCCAGGTCCTCTTCCATCCGCCGCAGCTCCGTCAAATCCTGGAACACGATGAGCAGCGCGCCCTGCTCACCCTCCAGCGGCGTCACCGACAGCCCGAGGATGATGCGCCGACGCCCCCCGTCCGTGCCCACCACCAGCTCGCCGCGCGACGAGCGGGGCGCGAGCCCCGACACTCCGGGGAGCAGCGACTCCAGCGGCTGACCGGTGCTGACCATGTCCTCCAGCTGAAGGATGCCGTGCGCGGCGGCGTTGACGTATGTAACGCGCTTCTGGGCATCGCAGGTGATGAGCCCCGACGGCATGGAGGAGAGAATCTGCTGCTGGAGCCCTCCCAACCTGCGCAGGTCCGCCTCTCGCGCGGACAGCGCGCCGCCCGTCGCGGAGAGCTGCCGGGACAGGTAGCCCGCCAACACGGCGATGAGCGCCAGCGCGAGCAGATTGCTGCCCAGCACGAAGAAGCCCCGGCTGGACAAGAGCGGCCCCAGCGGCGCGACGTCCGACAGCCGCAGCACCCCCACCAGCCCGGCGAAGGACAGCGCCGCCGCCGCCGCCACCCAGAGGGCCCCTCGCCAGTCCAGCACCACTGCGGCGCCGATGACGGCCAGGCTGTAGAGGAACGTCAGCGGGGAGTCGGAACCACCACTCAGGAACACGAGGCCCGTGGCGATGACGACGTCGCCCAGCACCTGCACCCACGCGTCCAGCCGGCCGGCCTTCTCCCGCCGCAGCCGGATGCCCACCACCACCGTGGAGACATACGCGGCGACAATGACGGAGAGCGAGAGCGAGTCTGCCCGGCTCGGCTCCTCGAGGGGCTGGAGCAGCAGGCGACCCACGGTGATGACGAGTGACAGGCTCGCCGCCACCGTGCGGAACAACACCAGCCAGACCAGGCGCGCGCGGAGCCTCTCAGACTCGTCCGCGCGCGCCCTGGCGACAGCGGAGCTACTTGATGGCACCGGCAATGGAGAAGATGGGCAGGTACATGGCGATGAGGAAGCCACCGACCACGCCGCCGAGGAACACCATCAACAGGGGCTCGATCATGGCCGTCAGCGCGCTGACCGCGGTGTCCACTTCGTCGTCGTAGAAGTCGGCGATCTTGTTGAGCATGGTGTCCATGGCGCCCGTCGCTTCACCGACGCCAATCATCTGCACCACCATGGATGGGAACACCTTCGTCTCGAGCAGCGGACCGGCGATGTTCTTGCCTTCGGAGATCTTCCCGCGAACGTAGTAGATGGCCTCTTCCACCGTGCGGTTACCGGCCGTCTTCGCCGTCACGTCGAGCGCGTCGAGGATGGGCACGCCCGAGGAGATCATCGTGCCCAGCGTGCGCGTGAAGCGCGCCACCGCCACCTTGCGGAGCACGGGACCGAACAGCGGCAACTTCAGGAAGACCTTGTCCCAGAACTTGCGGCCCCTGGGCTGCCTGTAGCTCCAGGTGAAGGAGACGACCAGCGCGGTGATGATGCTGATCACATGCAGCCAGTACGCCTCCGCCCAGGCGGACAGGTCCACCACGAACTGGGTGGGAGCGGGCAGCGCCGAGCCGAAGTCCGCGAACATGGCCGCGAACACGGGCGTCACCTTGAGCAGCAGCAGCGCCGTCACGCCGATGGCCACGAGGATGACGATGGCCGGATAGGTCATCGCGCCCTTGACCTTGCGCTTGAGCTTCTCCGCCTTCTCGCGGTAGGCCGCCAGACGGTTGAGGATGGTGTCGAGGATACCGCCGACCTCGCCGGCCGCGCAGAGCTGGATGTAGAGCTCGTCGAAGACCTTGGGGTGCTCCTTGAGCGCATCCGCGAAGGTGCTGCCCTGCTCCACCTTCGCCTTGATGGCCAGCACCACCTTCTTGAAGGCGGGGTTGTCCATCTGGTTGGCGAGGATGTCCAAGCACTGCACCAGGGGCAGACCCGCGTCGATCATCGTCGCGAACTGACGCGTGAAGACGAGGATGTCCTTGCCCGTGACGCCGCCGAAGCCCGGGAGGCTGATTTCTCCGTCCAGCGCGCTCTTCTTGCGCACCTTGACGGGATTGAGGCCCAGGGACTTGAGCCGGGCGTTGACGGCCTCGCTGTCCGAGGCCTCCATCTCGCCCTTCTTCGTCTCCCCGCTCTTGGTCTTCGCCTCCCAGAGGAACTGGGCGGTGTTCTTCTTGGAAGCTGTTGCCTTCTGGACTGCCGGTGCTGCCATGAGCTCGACCTCCGCAAACGCCGCGCGAGTCTAACCGCTGAATCTCGAAACCAGGAACTAACGACCCGTCGCTCCTCCGGCTGGTCGCTGGGTACCCGGGAGCCCGCCACCGCCAGTGGAAAGAATGTTGCGCAGCTCGTCCGGGTCGCTGGAGCGACCGAAGGCCTCGTCCTGGGTGATGAGCCGGCGCAGAAGCAGCGCCGCCAGGGCCTGATTGAAGGTCTGCATGCCGTACTTGGCCTGACCCACCTGCATGGAGGAGTAGATCTGGTGGACCTTGTCCTCGCGGATGAGGTTCCGGATGGCGGGGTTGGGAATCATGACCTCCAGGGCGAGGATGCGGCCCGGAGCGCCCGCCTTGGCCACCAGCGCCTGGCTCATCACGCCCTCCAGCACGAAGGACATCTGGGCGCGCACCTGCGGCTGCTGGTACGGCGGGAACACGTCCAGCACGCGGTTGATGGTCTGCACCGCGCTGTTGGTGTGAAGCGTCGCGTAGCAGATGTGGCCCGTCTCGGCGATGGTGAGCGCGGCCTCGATGGTCTCCAGGTCGCGCAACTCGCCCACCAGCACGATGTCCGGGTCCTGACGCAGGATGTACTTGAGGGCCGTCTTGAAGTTCCGCGTGTCCGCACCCACCTCGCGCTGATTGACGAGGCAGTTCTTGTGCGGGTGCAGGTACTCGATGGGGTCCTCGATGGTCATGATGTGCTCATGACGCTCGGTGTTGATCTTGTCGATCATCGAGGCCAGCGTGGTGGACTTGCCCGACCCCGTGGGTCCCGTCACCAGGATGAGGCCGCGCGGCTTCTTCACCAGCTCCGCCACGACGGGCGGCAGACCCAGCTCCTGGAAGGTCAGGATCTTGAAGGGAATGGTGCGGAACGCCCCGGCCACCGCGCCACGCTGCATGAAGATGTTGGCGCGGAAGCGCGACAGCCCCTTCACGCCGAAGGACAGGTCCAGCTCGTTGTCCTCCTCGAACTTGTGCTTCTGGGCGTCCGTGAGGATGGAGTAGCAGAGCTGCTTGGTCTCCACGGGCGTCAGCGGCGCCGTCTTCAAGGGGACGAGCTCGCCGTCCACGCGCAATTGCGGCGGCGAGCCGGTGGTGACGTGGAGGTCGGAAGCGCCCTTCTCGACCATCGCCTTGAGGAGCTGGTGCAGGTTGGCCACGGTGGGGATGTCCTTCGGTGAGGCTGGGGGAGGGGGTGACTAGAAACGGTCCGGGGCGGTGTTGCCGACCACTTCTTCCAGAGTGGTGAAGCCGTCCATCACCTTCTTGAGGCCACTCATGCGAAGGCTGCTCATGCCCAGACGGATGGCCTCCTGCTTGAGCTCCGCGGCGGACCCACCGTTGATGACCAGCTCCTTGAGGCCGTCCCAGAAGGGCATGACCTCGTAGATGGCCACGCGACCCCGGTAGCCGCGGTCATTGCAGTCACGGCAGCCGACCTTCTCGTACACGGTGAAGGTGCCCATCTTGTCCGGGGGGATGCCGGCGTCGATGAGGGCCTGCTCGTCCACCTTGTCCGCCGGCTTCTTGCAGGCCGGGCACAGGCGGCGCGCCAGACGCTGGGCGAGGATGAGGTTGAGCGAGGCCGTCACGAGGAACGGCTCGATGCCCATGTTGAGCAGACGGCTCACCGTGCCAGGGGCGTCGTTGGTGTGCAGCGTGGAGAGCACCAGGTGGCCGGTGAGGGCGGCCTTCACGCCGATTTCCGCCGTCTCGAAGTCGCGGATCTCACCAATCATGATGATGTCCGGGTCCTGGCGGAGAAACGAGCGCAGGCCCGCGGCGAAGTTCAGGCCGATGTCTTCATGCATCTGCACCTGGTTGATGCCGGCGAAGTTGAATTCGACCGGGTCCTCGGCGGTGCAGATGTTGGTGCCAACGTCGTTGAGGCTGGAGAGCGCCGAGTACAGCGTCGTCGTCTTGCCGGAACCGGTGGGGCCCGTCACCAGCACCATGCCGTAGGGACGGTCGATGGCTTCCTTGAACCAGGCCAGGGGCTCCGCGTCGAAGCCCAGCTTCGTCATGTCCAGCTGCAGGTTGCTCTTGTCGAGCAGACGCATCACGACCTTCTCGCCGAAGAGCGTGGGACACACGCTCACGCGGAAGTCCATCTCCTTGCCGCCGCCAATCTTGATCTTGATGCGGCCGTCCTGCGGCAGGCGTCGCTCGGAGATGTCCAGCGAGGCCATGATCTTCAAACGCGACGTAATCGCGTTGCGCAGCTTCATCGGCGGGCGCATGACCTCGTACATCACGCCGTCGATCCGGAAGCGGACGCGGAAGTCGCGCTCATACGGTTCGATGTGGATATCGGACGCGCGCTTCTTGATGGCGTCCATGAGGATGAGGTTCACCAGCTTGACGACGGGCGCGTCATCCGCGGCCTTCGCCATCTCGTCGATGTTCTCCGTCTCTTCCTTCGCCAGCTCGACTTCGTCGTCGACGTCGCCGACGATCTCCTCCATCGAGGGGCCCTTCTCCGCGTAGTAGCGCTCAATGGCCTCGCGGATGGAGACCTCCGAGGCCACCACCGTCTCGATGTTGTAGCCGGTGAGGAACTTCAGGTCGTCCACCGCGAAGATGTTGGACGGGTCGCACATGGCGACGATCAGCGAGGGACCGGCGCGATTGACGGGAATCACCAGGTGCTTCTCGGCCACTTCCTTCGGCACGAGCTTGATGATGTCCGGGTCGATGTCGAAGTCCTTCAGGTTGATGGCCGGCACGCCGTACTGCTTGGAGAGGAAGTCGGTGAGCTTCGACTCCTCGATGGCGCCCGTCTTGATGAGCGCGGTGCCGATGCGCGTGCCGCTCTTCTGCTGTTCTTCCTGGGCCTTGCGCAGCTGCTGGACGGAGATGAGATTCTCGCGGACCAGCAGTTCACCCAATCGACCGGACATTCGTGAAGCCTCTTCCTTGTGGCACAGAAGGATGAGACGGGCGGGGGCCCGCCTCGCTCTTGGGAGACAGGGGCGTTGCCTCGGGGCCCCACAGCACCTTTGGCACGGTTCCTGACAGCGAATTAGAGGGGAGCCGCGCACATCCGTCAAGGCGCCCTCTGGGGGGCCCGGACTCGCCAACCCGTTGAACAATCACGGGAAAAGTGCGTGCGTCACTCCCCGGCCCGCGCAATCACCGTGCGAGCGGCCTCCACGTCGCGCTTGATCTGCCCGGTCAGCTCCGCCACGGAGCCGAACCGCTGCTCGGGGCGAAGGCGCTCCAGGAACTGCACGCGCAGCTCCCGCCCGTAGATATCCCCCGCGAAATCCAGCAGGTGCGCCTCGATGGTGACCTCGGTGCCGCCAAAGGTGGGCTTGATGCCGATATTGGCCGCGCCCCCATGCCAGGTGCCCACGCCCTCCCCCGTGAGGAAGCGCACGCGGATGGCATAGACGCCCGGCGCGGGCCGCAGCTCGTTCTGGGTGTCCACGTTGGCGG
>NZ_JABUMQ010000394.1:0-9053 GCF_013336645.1 Myxococcus sp. CA039A
ACCCGACGCAGCCCCCGGCCGTCCCCACCCAGCCGGCCGCCGCCGCGAACTCCCCGGCGACGGCCGCCCTGGGCGCCGCGGATGATGAGCTGGCGCTGGCGCCGCTCGTGCCCGGCAACGGCCCCACGGTGCGCTTCGAAATCACCAGCGAGCCCAGCGGCGCCCGCGTGCGCTACCGCGGCAAGGACCATGGCGAAACGCCCCTGAACCTCAAGGTGCCCCTGGACGATGATGGCAGCGCCAGCGCGGTGCTGACCTTCACGATGGACGGCTATCAGCCCGTCACCATCACCGCCACGGGCTCCGGTACCAAGCAGCTCGTCACCCAAAAGCTCAAGAAGAAGTCGAGTCCTCCCCGTCCCCCGCGGGCTTCTGACTCGAACGACAAATTCAAGGACAACCCGTACTAGTGAGACACTACAAAGCCCTTCAACGAGTGGGCCTGCTCGCGCTGTGTCTGTGCGCGACGCAGGTCCTGGCGGACGCACGTCTCGAAGCGCGTCGCCATTTCCGCAACGGCATGAGCCTCATCGGCAAGAAGGATTACGACGAGGGCATCGCCGAGCTGGAGCAGGCCTACGCCATCAAGCCGCACCCCAACGTCCTCTACAACATCGCCCGCGCGTACCAGGACGCGGGCCGGACGGCGGAGGCGCTCGACGCCTACAAGCGCTACGTCACCAGCAGTCCGGCGGACGCGGCCTCCGTGGAGGCCACCATCGCCGCGCTCGAGGAGAAGCAGCGCGCGAGCCAGGCCGCGGCGCAGCCGGAGGACAACTCCGCGCTGCCCATGCCGCCCCCGCCCGCCAGCATCCAGTCGCAGCAGCAGTTGGGCGCGCTCCTGGAGCGGCTGGAGAAGGCGATTGAGCGCGCGGAGACCATGCCCACGACGGGCCCGGGCACCGCGACGCCGTCCACGTATGTCCCGTCCGCGCTGCCCGGCCTCGCGGAGGCGGCGAGCGGCGATGACGGCGCGGTGCCCTACGAGGAGCGCGTGGTGACGGCGAGCCGCCGTGCCCAGTCCTCGCTGGAAGCACCCAACGCCACGACGGTCATCACCGCCGAGGACATCCGCCTGTCGGGCGCCACCAGCCTGCCGGAGCTGCTGCGGCGGGTGCCTGGCGCGGACGTGATGTCGCTGGGCATCGGCAGCGCCAACGTGTCGCTGCGCGGCTTCAACCAGCGCATCGCCAACAAAGTGCTCGTGCTGGTGGACGGCCGCACCGAGTACCAGGACTTCCTCGGCCTGACGCTCTGGTCCTCCATCCCCATCGGCCTGGACGAAATCGAGCGCATCGAGGTCATCCGCGGCCCGGGCAGCGCGCTGTACGGCGCCAACGCCATGTTGGGCGTCATCAACATCATCACCCAGTCCCCGGGCTCGGGGCCCCGCGCGCGCTTCAACGTCACGGCCGGCACCGGCAACAGCGTGGCGGGCTCGTTCCTCAGCCACGGCAACACGGGCGCGCTGCGCTACCGCACGTCGGTGGCGTACTCGCAGGCGGACAAGTGGAGCCGCGACTACGCCAGCAACCGTCCGGACATCGTGCTCAGGGACCCGGACCCGGACATCGGCATGCGCGGCGCGCGCGCCACCCTGTCCGCCGTGTACACCTTCGCGGACGACAAGCAGGTGGGCCTGTCCGGCGGCGTGCACCGCTACACCACGGAAATCTATCCGCTGGGCCTCTTGCGCAACTACTTCATGGACGGCCTGGGCGCCTACGCCAAGGGCGACGTGGAGCTGGGGCCGCTCAAGCTCAAGACGTTTTGGAACCACATCTCCGGCAGCGCCGGTCCCCAGTACGAGCCCATTGGACAGCGCTCGCTGGGCACGGACATCAGCTCCAACCTCTTCAACGCCGAGCTGCTCTTCGCGCGCGCCTTCCAACTGGGCGGCGAGCACCAGCTCAACGTGGGCGTCGAGGGACGCCTCAAGCGCGTGGGCTGGGACTACCTGGGCCCGCTGCGCGAGGAGATTCACGCCGCGGCCTTCGTGCAGGACGAGTGGCGGCTGGCCGAGCCCCTGCGCCTGGTCGCAAGCTACCGCGTGGACCGGCACCCGCTGCTGGACGCAGGGACGCCGGGCCTCGCGCACTCGCCGCGCATCTCCGCGCTGTTCATCCCGATTGAAGGCCACGCGTTCCGCATCAGCGCGGCCTCCGCCTTCCGTGAGCCGACGTTCCTGGAGAGCTACACGCGCCTCCTGGTCCCCGTGCAGGGCGTCAACGGCGCCAGCGCGCTCACCACCGGCAACACCGCGCTGCGCCCCGAGCGCCTCACCGCCTTCGAGCTGGGCTGGCGCGGCGAGTCCGCGGAGCTGGGCATGGACTGGGATGTGGCCCTCTACCAGAACCGGGTGAAGGACCTCATCGGCCTGTCCGCCTTCGAGCGGCTGCCCGCCGGCGAGTCGTATGACGCGGCCTCGGGCAACTACCTCATCGGCCGCTCGCGCTTCGTCAACGAGGACTCCATCTACACCGCGCGCGGCGTGGAAGCGGGCCTCACCCTGGCCCCCGTGGACGGCCTGGGCATCAAGGCGAGCGCCGCCTTCCAGAACGTGACGTCGGACCTGGAGGAGAAGGAGGCGTGCGGGCCGTGCAGCCAGGCGCCGCAGCTCAAGCTGTACGGTGGCGTCACCTACCGCACCAAGGCGGACCTGGAGTTCGGCGTGGACGTGGCCTACACCTCGTCCACCACGTGGATTGAGCGCGAGCCCGCCGCGTCGGACCCCACCCGCATCGAGCTCTTGTCCAACCCGCTGGGCGCCTACGCCGTCATCAACGCGCGCGTCGGCTACGCGGCGGTGAAGAACACGGTGGACGTCGCGCTGGTGGGCAGCCAGCTCGGCTCCGCTCACTCCCAACATCCTTTCGGCAACCGCATCGAGCGGCGCGTCTACGCGACGCTGACGGTGACTCCATGAGCCGCACCCTCCCTTCCTGGAAGCAGTCGCTGGGAGGCGTCCTCGCCGCGTCCCTGCTCGTCGCGGGCTGCGAGTCCCCCACGGTGGTCCCCACCGCGGACGGACGGCAGAACATCCACACCGCCCGCATCGAGGGCAGCCTCGTCGTGCAGTCGCGCTCGCGGGGCAACGCGGTGGTGTTCATCTACGACGCGGACCGGCCACCGCCGCCGCAGGGCACCGGCCGCCCCATCGCCTTCACCGTCGTTCCGGCCGAGCAGCTCTTCGGCCCGGCGCTCGGCACCGACGCGCCCGGCCCCTTCACCGCGCCGTTCTCGCTCAGCCTCGTCGCGGCGGGGCGCTACACGCTGCGCGGCTTCATCGACGTGGACTCCTGCCGCTCCGGCGCGGCGCCCTGCCACCGCTCCGATTTCAATCCCTGGTACGGCGTCACCAGCGAGCCCAACCAGGGTGACGTCGGCGGCGCCGCCGTGGACCCCACCACCGGCATCCCCCTGACGCTGGAGGTCGCCGTGGACCAGGAGGGCCATCCCCTGCCCCTCACCAACGTCACGGTGAGCTTCTCCCAGGCGAGCGCGCAGGTGCCGGTGGACCGGCCCGCGTTCCAGGCCAGCGTCATCGTCGGCGGAGACGCCGTGCTCACCGCGGGCGGGCCGCCCAAGGTGCTGCGCCTGGTGCCCCAGAGCATCGAGGGCGGCGCGGTGGAGCAGCGCCCCAAGGCGTTCCTCGTCAGCTACGTGGACGCCAACCGCGACGGCGTCCCGGATGACGCCAACCGCGACGGATTCGGCGACCTCTGGCCGCGCGTCGTCGTGCGCAAGCTGGCGGACTCCCCCGGGCTGCTCGAGGACAACGACCTGGACCGCAACGGCATCCTCGATGCGAATGGCACCGACTATCCGCACGCCGACGGCACCCGCGACGGTCAGCCGGACCTGGTGGTGCTGGCGGCGGCGCTCGTGCCGGACGCGCTCTACCCGGCGCTCACGGATGAGGCTGGAAACCCGCGCATGACGCCCGTCCCCGTGGCGGAGCTGCACATTGGCGTGCAGGCGGTCGCCCTGGATGCTCGGGACCCGGCCGCTCCCGCGCGGTTGGAGGGACTGCCGAAGGGGCGTTACTCGGTGGTGCTGATCCAATCCACCGGGCAGACGTGGCGCGTGCCCAACGAGCTGGCGCCCGGGATTGCCACGGGCATCGGGTTGACCGGGGTGGAGAGCCAGGCGTTCGTGCTCGAGGCCCCCTGATTCCCGCTTCGTCAAGTGGGGTATGGGACGCCCCACGTTCGAAAAACGAGAGGAAGGACGGTGCTTTGACTTCGGCATGTCCTTCCGTCAACATGATTGGGTCTCCAGGGGGACAGCCCCACCAGAGGTTGATGATCCGATGAAGGCCGGCACCCTCCCCTCCCCAGAGCCCGTACCCAACCGCACCACGACGGACCCGGCGCGCCCTCTGGGAGGCCGGACCACCGCGGGCGCGGTGCCCCAGCGTGTCCTGCTGGTGGATGACAGCCGCTCCATCCGGACGCTGCTGAAAATCTACCTGATGGCCCGCAACTTCGAGTTCCTGGAGGCGGAGTCCGCCGAAGAGGGACTGAAGGTCGCCGAGGCGGAGACCATCGACCTCATCCTGACCGACTTCCACATGGACGGGATGAACGGCGCCGACTTCGCGGCGCAGATTCGCGCCAACGCCAACCCCAAGCTGGCCAAGGTCCCCATCCTGATGATGACGGGTGACCCGAACGTGGCGGAGGTCCGCGCCCTGGGTCAGAAGGCCGGCATCAGCGCCTTCGTCCGCAAGCCGGTGAGCTGCGCACAGCTCATGACGCTGGTGGACACCATCCTCCCGCTGCCGCGCAAGTAGTCCCCCAAGCGGCTCGCGCCGTCACTCACGCCGGGTTCCGGGCCGCCGAAGCGGTGCGGGCCCGGCGTTTTCGCATCGCCTCTCCCACGCGCACCGCGAACAGCAGCGCCAGCACCGCCCCGTAGACGAGCGGCTCGGTGACGTCCTGCTTCACCCGCCACACGAAGTGCACCACGCCCAGCACCGCGGCCACGTAGGCCAGCCGGTGCAGCCGCTGCCAGCGGGGAAAGCCCAGCCGGCGCACCCAACGGTTCGTGGAGGTGACGGCCAGCGGCACCAGCAACACCAGCGCGGTGAAGCCCACGGTGATGAAGGGGCGCTTCACCAGGTCCTCCAGCAGCGCCTTCAGCGACAGGCCCTGGTCCAGCACCAGGTACGTGAGGAAGTGCGCGCACGCATACGTGAAGGCCAACAGGCCCAGCGTGCGGCGGATGCGCGCGGGCCACGTCCACCCGGTGACGATTCGCAGCGGCGTGCATGAAAGCGACGCCAGCAGCAGCACCAGCGCGAGCAGCCCCGTCTGGTTGAGCGCCGTCTCCACCGCGTTGGGCCCCAGCGCGCCTTGAGGCCCCTGCACGGCGAGGAGCGCCAGGGGCGCGAGGCCGCCCACGGCGAGCGCGGGGTTGAGCCAGGGATGCGGAGGCGAGGCCATGGCTCAGTAGTTCTTCCGCAGGTCCAACCCCGTGTAGAGGTGGGCCACCTGCTCGGCGTAGCCGTTGAAGGGCAGCGTGGGGCGGCGCTCGAAGCCCTCGCCGATGCGCCGCTCGGTGGCCTGACTCCAGCGCGGGTGTGCCACGGCGGGGTTCACGTTGGCGTAGAAGCCGTACTCCTCCGGCCCCGCGAGGTTCCACGTGGTGAAGGGCTGCTCGCGAGTGAGGCTGATGCGGACAATGGACTTGATGCCCTTGAAGCCATACTTCCACGGGACGACGAGCCGCAGCGGCGCGCCGTTCTGCGCGGGGAGCTGCCGGCCGTACAGGCCCATGGCCATGAAGGTGAGCGGGTGCAGGGCCTCGTCCAGCCGCAGCCCTTCCACGTAGGGCCAGTCCAGCACCGCTCGCGTCTGGCCGGGGAGCTGCTCCGGGTCCATCAGCGTGGTGAAGGACACGTAGCGCGCGTGACTGGTGGGCTTCACCCGGGCGAGCAGCGCGGCCAGCGGGAAGCCCAGCCACGGAATCACCATGGACCAGGCCTCCACGCAGCGCATCCGGTAGACGCGCTCCTCCATGGAGAACCAGGAGAGCAGCTGGTCGATGTCCACCGTCTGGGGCTCGTGCACCTCGCCGTCGAGCGTGACGGTCCACGGCCGGGGCTTGAGCAGGTGCGCGAGCCGGGCCGGGTCGTTCTTGTCGAGCCCCAGCTCGTAGAAGTTGTTGTACGTGGTGACGTCCTCGTACGGCGTGCGCGGCTCGTCCGTGTCGAAGACGCCCGTCGCCTTCGCCACGGGCCCCGTCACCTGCCCCGCGTCCGGGACATAGGCGTCCATGGCGCGGCGCTGCTTGCCGCTCAGGAGGTACAGGCCCCCCGCGACGGCGGCGGCGGTGCCGGCGAACAGGCCCGCGTTCTTCAGGAGCTCGCGGCGGCGGAGGTAGAGCGGTTCAGGGGTGACTTCGGAGCCGGGCGGCTCCACGGGCGGCTTGTCGCTCATGCCCCTTTATAACGGGCCCACCCGTCCGGCGGTTACATCGCGGGCGGTGGAGGCTGCGCGCGACGCGTCGGCGCGGGCGTCCTTGACCCGCCACAGTCGCCACCAGGGCGTGCCAGGGGACTGGTGGTGCTCCCAGTGGTAGCCGAAGAAGAAGCAGGACAGCATGGCCCACAGGTGGTTGCGCGGCAGGGTGCGCGCGTGGTGGGGCGCCATGTCCGGCGTCTCCGGGCGCCGGTGCGGCTGGTAGGTGCCGAAGTAGAAGAGCTGCAGCGTGCCCAGCACGGCGGGCAGCACCCAGAACGCGAGGATGCGCGGCTGGGAGACTCCCATGAAGACGAAGATGTTGAACTTGGCCGCCATCACCCCCAGCTGCGGGAGCGTGGTGTAGCGGGCCATGAACGTCCCCAGCCACGGCCAGAAGGACTGGGTGCGGGTGGAGAAGTCCGGGTCCGCGTCGCCCGTGGGCTGCTCGTGGTGGGCGTGGTGGTTGAGCACCAGTCGGCGGTACGACAGGCCGGCGAAGAGGAAGCAGGCGACGGTGCCCACCGTCTCGTTCACCCAGGACTGTCGGGCCACCGTGCCGTGCATGGCGTCATGGCCGGTGATGAACAGGCCGGTGCACAGCCATGCCTGCAAGGCGACATGCAGCCAGGTGAGCGGGGAGTCCCAGGGCAGCTCGGGCGACAACAGCATCCACGACAGGTGCGTTCCCCACGCGCCCAGGATGACGAGCGCGACGAGGATGCCCCAGGGGCCAGGCGGGGCCGAGCGATAGCGGGCCGAGTTCTCCATCTCTCCTGACTCATGGGGCCGGTCCGCCCGCCGCGCACGGGAAACGCACCGCGCGTGGGGGCGAACCAGCGACCGTGGCTACTTCCGCACGCCGGCGTCGGCCGCGGGTGCGGTGGCCTCGCGAACGAGTTCGTCCGCCGTGACGTAGTGGGGCGCGATGTCCACCGGGACGTCCTTCAGGCGCTCCAGCACCTTGCGCACCGGAGGCCGCACCACGCCCATCTTCGCCAGCAGGGCCTCGGCGGCCTTCCGGTCACCCCTGCCCTGGATTTCCATCAACTGCTTCGTCAGGGAGGCGACGGACTGCTGAATCTTCTCCGGCACCACGGAGAAGGTGCCATCCGCGTTGACCTTCACCGCCCCGGTGTCGAGGAAGTGATTGAGTTGGAGGGCCACGCCCTTGCCGTGCGCCTCGTCCGTGCCGAAGCGGATGGAGCGGAACGCGGAGGCCAGGAACGTCGTGTACATGGTGCGGCCCATCGACTTGTCGATGACCCCCGTGTCCATCAGCCGCTGGAGCGCCCACAGGCCGGAGATGTCCGCCTTGGCCTCCTCGAGCGCGCTGGAGGCCACCTGGAGCGCCTGCCGCACCGTCGTCGCCTTGCCGCCCACGGTGATGTTGTGCGGCCCCAGGCCGTGCATCAGCTCGTGCATCAGGATGTGCGTGAAGAAGGCATCGAAGGCCACGTCCTTCTGGTCCTTCGCGGACAGGGCCACCTTGGAGATGGGCACCAGCACGCGCTCGAACTTGGCCTCCTGCACGTTCTTCAGCATGACGCGCTTGGAGCCCATGGCCTCCGTGACGCGCTCGTCGTTGGGCAGGTTGTACGCCGCCGTCTGCACGCCGCGGTTGGCGTCACCCGAGGAGAAGAGGCTGTTGACGACGCGGATGGGGGCCAGCGCGCCAATCTTCGGGTTGCGCAGCTTCGGGTCGATGGGGAGGTTGCTCTCCAATTCCTGGAGGTGGTCGCTGAACTTGGACAGCTTGCCCGTCTCCGCTTCGTCGCGCAGGCCGACGAACGCCTCGAAGGCGGCCTTGTAGTTGAACCAGCCATCCTCGTAGACCTCGTAGGGTCCGACGGTGGGCTCGATGCTCGCGTCCAGCTTCATCCACGCGACTTCGCTGGCGTAGTAGTCGTTGGACAGGAACGCGTCCGCGCGCGAGGTGAGGAACGCCTTGAGCGTGGGCTGCTTCGTCAGCGCGGCGGCCTCGCGGAACAGGGAAGCGGCCAGCGCCAGCTCGCCCTGGTACTCCACGCTGTACGGCACGGTGATGAACTTGCCGTCGGTGCCCTTGCGGATGGTGGTGTAGAAGCCGGTGGCCTCCTTTTGCTGCGCCTCGGGCAGCGCCTTTATCCAGGCCTCGACTTCCGCCTTGGTGGAGCCGGCCGGGTAGAAGTTGCCGGCCTCCGGCTTCGGGGGCACACCGGGCAGGAAGGGCCGCCCCTCGTCGAGGCTGTTCCACGGGCCCTTGTCCAACAGGAACGCGTGCAGGCGCGCGCGGCCCAGGGGCGACTCGTCCCTCAAGAGATTCAGCAGCACCGTCTCGCTGCCCGCCCAGCG
Organism: Myxococcus sp. CA039A; assembly: GCF_013336645.1. Taxonomy (NCBI): domain Bacteria; kingdom Pseudomonadati; phylum Myxococcota; class Myxococcia; order Myxococcales; family Myxococcaceae; genus Myxococcus; species Myxococcus sp. CA039A. Next base: position 8,799 of record NZ_JABUMQ010000394.1, read on the forward strand.
CTGGCGCAGGAACAGCGCGTCCATCAACTGCGAGGCCTGGACGATGCGGCCCAGCGCGCGGCGCTCGTTGTCGGGCAGCGCCTTCAGGTCCACCCGCAGCTCCACCGGAGCGAAGCGCGCGGTGAGCCGCTGCAGCTCCGCGGCGTCGGGGAACGAGGTGGGGGCTTTCTCCTCGGCGACAGCGGAGCCGGACAGCAGCACCGCCCCGAGCAGGGACAGGAGGGTTCGGTTCATGGCTCTTCCCTACTCCAACCC
>NZ_JABUMQ010000395.1:0-9042 GCF_013336645.1 Myxococcus sp. CA039A
GGGCGCCCGCGGGCTTGCGGCCCGAGGCCACCCCCGAGGCCTGACGGCACGCGCGGTTTCAGGGCACTCGCAGCACCACCTTGCCCACCGTCGCGCGCGACTCCAGTCGCTGGTGGGCTTGCGCGGCCTCCTCCAGTCCCACCACCAGCCCCAGCTTCACGCGAAGCTGCCCTCCCGCCAGCGCGCTTCCCAGCGCCTCGCGTGCTCGCCGCTGCAGCGCCGCCGGGTGCGGTGTGCGCAGCCAGTACGCGCTGACTTTCAGCGACTTCGCGTACAGCGTCTCCACCTCCACCGCCGCTGGGGGGCCGCTCGCGCTCCCGTACGCCACCAGGTGCCCGAAGGCCGCCAGCGACTCTCTCGTTGACGAGACAGCGCGATTCGCTGTCGACCCCTGCCATCGATCAGGCTTTTTGCCTCAGCGTGGGTAGAACTGCTCGATGGTGATCTCCTCCGCCAACGCATGGAGGGGGGCGCCAAAGGTCGTGACCGTTGTGAACCACTGGGTGGTGACTCCGTCGACCTCGAAGGTCAGCGGAACCAGGACGGATCCAGCACCGCCAGGCATTGTTGCTGGTAGCGCACGGGCTTCCGGGCAGGTGAGTACTCTCTCCAATACGCGTGCGACCTCTGAGCGGGGACCGCGCAGCCGTGCATTCTCCCTGAGCCGACTGAGCAGGAAGCCCGCGACCTCGGGCCAGTTCCCAATCGCCGCTCGCACGCGACCTGGGGAAAAGACCAGGTCCATCAGGTTGATTCTCCCGAGCGCGTCTCGTCCCTGGCCCATCAGCGTGAGTGCGCCGGTGTTGGCGTCGAGCACCGTCGATGCCGCATCGAGCACGAGGGCGGGATAGGGGTCGTGCGTTCTGAGAATCATCGCCGCGGCCTGGCGGATCTCCTTCATCTCCTCACTGTTCCAATCACACTCGCCAAACTCAGGCGCGAAGCCCGCCGCGACAAGCAGGGCGTTGCGCTCTCGCAAGCCAAGCATCAATGCTCCAGCCAGTCGCATGACCATGTACTGGCTAGGGGTCGTCCGGCCTGACTCGATGAATGCCAGGTGTCGAGGAGAGACCTCGGCGTCGAGCGCCAGCCCAAGCTGGCTTTTGCCTCGCAACGCACGCCAGTCTTTCAGCAGCGTACCCAGTTCGCTGGTGGTTCCCGGGCCGTTCTTCCGGTGGCCCCTCGCCGGCACGTCGTCGATATCGCGCATCAAAAGGCCCCTTTCGTGGCTCTAGTCGATTCATGCCCGCCGGCGCACTTCCCTCCGAGGTCATTGCGAGGCGGCTGGGCAAAATCGAATCTTCAGGCTCTCTCGTCACCGGAAAGCTTCCTCATGACAGACCGCCTCGTCTATCGCTTCGATGCCATTGCCGCCATCACCATGGGGAGTGCCCTCCTGGTTGTGGCGACGCCCCTCACCACGCTCGCAGGCTGGTCGTTGCCACCTGCCTTCCTGTTCGGCGTGGGGTTGTTTCTCGTGCCGTGGGCTGGTTTCAATGCCTGGGTCTCCGGCCAACCGTCTGTTCCCACCCTGGCCGCGCTGGTGCATCTCACGGTGGATGGCTTGTGGGTGATGGGGAGCGTGGGGCTCCTGGTCGCTCACGGTTCCAGCATGACGCTTGTGGGCATCGTGCTCCTGATAGGACAGGCCGCGACTGTGCTCGGTGTCTTCGCGCTCAAGCTCGGGGCCGTGGCGCGCCCCCGCTTTGCTCGCAGGTGAGCCGAAGGCTCAATGGAAGGGCATTCCTGGCGGAGGACCTGGGTCTTGGAGTGCTCGACGGGTGGCCAAGCGGAGCCCCCAGGTGTGTTCATCAGGGGGCCGTTGTTCGAGCTCGTAGTGTTGACGAGGTGAGTGGCCCAAAGCGGGTCCTCCCTGTCGCGGCAGTGGGCTTCTGGCGCCGGACAGGGGGGCGGTAGCTGTCGTCTTCCCATGACGAGGACCGTGATGTGGTGGAGCGGGGCGGTCGGTCCATGGCGGAACCGGCCATCAGCGGGTCCCTGAGACGCCGAGGTCGCTCTCCAATCTCTCGGTTGGAGGTGATGTGACCCTGCTCTTGCGCGCGTACCACTGGCGGATGCCCTCGTAGAGGTCCACCGGCTCATCCTGGGACAGTCCGCGAAGGACGCGGTCATCGATGATGGGCAAGTCTGGCGAGGTGAAGCGCAAGCGGGCGCTTCTCGTAGCTGCCCATGAGACCCGTGCGCCCCAACGCATGAGCAACTTGTCGGTGCCGAGGTAGAGGGTACTGTAGCCGGCGCGGCACTCACCGTGGCCGAGGTCCTGTGTCAGGTGGGACTTTCTCAGTGGTGGTGGCCGACGATGAGCACTTTGTCTTGGCGCTCCAGGACGCCACACATGCATGGCTCCAGAGGGGTTGAAGTTGGCATCCTCGCAGGAGGTGTGACGCACGTGCTGGGACAGTTGCTCGGAGTCGAGACAATCCACCGTGTCGCTCGGCAACTCGGAGAGGAAATCGGAGTGGGGGAGGGGGTCGTCCACAGCCCGCTGGGTGCGCAGTTGCGGGGATTGAGGGACGCCGGCCAGGCGCAGCTTCTCGCGCATGGGAATCGATTCATCAGCTTGCCGACATCATCGAAATCCGCCTGCGCCACCTCTCCTGGCCGGGGACGGCCATGTCCTCGCTCCGTACGCGTGCGCCCCGAGCCTTCTGCACCCATGCGCTTCATGGCCGAGGCGCTCGCCTCGAAGCCGCCTACCTCCAGTCAAGCCCGCGGTGGGTGCTGAAGCCACAGGCCTTGGACGAGCAGCGCCTCCACTCGACCCTGTCCAGGACACCGGTGAGGATGGCTGCCTCGGTGACACCTTCGACGGCAGGTGCGCCTGCACCACCGCCTTGAGCGCTTCGTGCTCAGGTCCCTCGTCAGCGGGGCACCAGTACGCCGGACCGCCACGAGAGCCCGCGATGCGCCCTCACCCTATTCGGCCCCATGCCCAATTGCCGGGATACTTGGCTCGCACTCTTCGCTATACGGGGTGCAGCCGCACCAACGCTCTCAGCCAGAGTCATGTCTCGCCCCCCGGTAGCTCACCCTCGGGCCCCAGGGAGCGCCGCCGTGGCGGTGCTCGTGACTCATGAGGATGCATGGGCATGGGAGGACTGGCTGGGCAGACTCGCAGCCCTCTCGCCAGCCTCGCCTTTCCAACCGTCTTTCCAGTGCCAGGATCCGCGCGCTGCCCCGATTCGCGCTCCGCTTGGCCGCCCGCGCTGCGCACAGCACAACTTCGGTGAAGACCCTCCTGCGCGCCAATACCCCGGTCCGTCACACCACGCCCATGGACCCGTTGTCGGACCACTCGGTGAGGTCTCCCAGGTGATTTGCGCCTCGCTCAGTCTCTGGGGTGAGACACGACGGCCGTGACAGAAGTCTCCGCCTTCATTCGGCCTGTGAGCTACCAGTCCCCGTTGCAGTGAAGACGCGAGAGGACGCCTCGCAGCCACAGCAGGTCCGCCCGTCCACCATGACATCCTGGTCGACCGTAACGTTGGTTGCGCCCGCCGACATGCGAGCCTCTCGTCTCGATAGATTCTTAGCGGGGCTGTCCTCGGACGATCGTGCCTCCATGTCCGAAGTACACAGCGCGGTTCCGAGGGATTCGTGCCGTGAGGCTCCAATTGAGCGCCCGAGGGACGGATGACGCGCGCACAAAGCAGTGCGCTTCGCCCGGGGCAAATTCATAGCCGTGTATTCATGTTTTTGGAGTGACTATGTTTCGGCTTGAGGAGTTCCCTGGCGGTGGCCAGGTGTGGCCGTGTCACGTCGACGTCAAGAGCAGGGCAAGTAAGGGGGGGCACAATGCGGCTGACCAGTCTCAGGTTATCGCCATCCGAGACTCAAGCGTGGTACGGCCTTCACATCGAGCTTGCGCGTCGACGTGTCCACGTTCTGCTGTGGAAGGGGCCGCCGCGTTGAATATAGGCATTCTTGCAGTGGAATACGTGCGGTTGCCCTCTTTGACTCTGTGAAGCGAAAGAGTCCCTTGCGTTCTACGTGCTTGTTCGTGCCGCCGAGCTTGCGATGCGCGCCGGGCACTTCCACTGCCCGCGCGCACCACGGCGACCGTTTCATGGGACTGAGCGTCACCCGCTTCGGTGGCTCTCCCGCACTTCGTGTGGACCGTTGGTTCAGACGGTGAGCAGCACTCGACGACGCAATAGGTCGAAGTTGGCGCGGCCATACATCTGACGCTTGAGGAGCTTGAGCTTCGTGATTTGACCCTCGGCCTGGGCGTTGCTCCAGGGAGAGGTCAGGGCAGCCCGGACGGCATCGCCGTCCTGTTCGAGGCCCTCCGCAAAGGTTTCCACCGCGCGTACTCCGCACGCACGAGCCTCGCCCAACCACGCTTCGAAGGGCCTGCAGGACCTCGTTGGCCTTGCTCGCTGTGAAACGCCCCGCGAGCGCACGAGTTCGCAGAACCGCCGGGTCAATGCGACGACACGCGACGCTTCCTCGTCCTGCTCAATGCGCGCCAACGTCGCGGTCTCCGCGGAGGTCAACTCCGAGGGCCTCTTCACGCACAACCATGCCAATTGCTTCGGCGAGGGAAGTGCGTCAGGGCTCGTGCCCTTCGACCACCAGTTGCCGCCGGGGTATCCGCGCGCCCCTGCGCGAGGCCGAACGGTCCGTCGCACTTGGAGCCAACGGTGGACCTGCCGCGAGGTGCCACGAAAGCCTTGGGCGCGAATCTCCCGCCAGAGTTCGCAGGCGTTCTCACACCCCGCGGCTTGTCGCCGCGTCAGGTACTCCAGATAAGGGTCGAGGATGCTCGGTCTGGGCACGCGCGCCGCGCGCTCAGGGAAGACTTCGGCGGCGGCGTATTTGCGCACCGTCCCTCGCGCAAGTCCCAGTGTGTGACTGATTCTCAGCAGGGGCTCTCCCGCCAGGTGACGGCGCTGTACGGCTTCGTATGCAGCGACATGCCGGGAGCGGCTCTCCGCTCGGGCGTGAGCTTCGGCGTGAGTTCGCGAGAAGCTGGTGTGACGACGCGCGGGAGGAGTGTCTCCGCTCGAAACGGCTGGTAGCGCTCGAAGGCGGGGGTGAGCGCTGGTCATCCAGCGTTCCATCATTTGCCGTCCATTCAGCAGTAAGTGCCAGCGGTCCGCCACCTGCTGGGCCTCTGGAGCGCCCAGCACCGCCGCTCGTGCGTACTCGGTCGACCGGTCTCTGGCGATGACTTCCACGCCGGGGTGCTGGCTCAGCCATGCGCTCACCGTGGGAGTCGAGCGGTCTGGCAACACGTCCCGCACGCAGTGCTCTTCCAGGTCGACAAGGATGGAGCCGTAGGTTCGTCCCTTGCGCAGCGCCCAGTCGTCGAGGCCGAGGACGCGAGCGGGGCTGGGAGCAGGCAGCGGAGCGCGGCGAATCAGCCGCAGGAGGGTATCGGGACTGGTGGGCATGGCCAGGGGCTTGAGCAGCCTGGCCCCAGCCTCTGCTCCGGCTGTGATTGCAACGGCGCACTGCGCGGTGGCCAGCCGACGCGTCCGCCGAGCCTGAGCGGCCACCAGGCGCACCGGCCGCTCCGAGAACGTGCGGCGGGAGCATTCCGGGTTTCGGCAGCAGAAGCGCCGCACACGCAGCTCGAGTTGCACGACGCGCCCTGTGGCGGGCAGGTCCGCCGGGCGACGGACGTAGCTACCATGCACTGCGGTACTGGGCGTCTGGCAGGAGGGACATCGTGCTCCCGTGCCCTCCATGCGCACCCCGAGGACGACACCCGCCGCGCTACCGTGGGCCACCCGGTCCACCCGACACCCAGGAAGTGGGTACAGCGTTTCCATTCCCAGGGTGTATTCGCCCCGCTGGCAGCTTGCCGCGTCTGCCTACTCCCCAGAGGGGAACCACACGAAGTGCGGGAGAGCCACGGAAGCGGGGGACTCTCAGACTGCCCTGAAACATCCTCGGCGGATAGTCGGAGACGACGGTCGAACTTTTGCGATCGAGCAGCCCCAGTCGCCGCTGGAGAGGACCCTGGGGCCGGCTCGCACACTCGAGGCGTGGCAAATGCCACCGCAGCACGGTGGAGGTGGAGACGCTGGACGCGAAGTCGTTGGAAGTCAGCGCGAACTGGCTGCGCACGCCGCACCCGGCGGCGCTGCAGCGACGGGCACGCGAGGCCGCGCACTGGCGGGAGGGCAGCTGCACGTGAAGCTGGGGCTGGTGGTGGGGTTGGAGGAAGCCGCGCACGCGACCAGCGGCTGGAGTCGCGCGCGACGTGGGCAAGGTGGTGCTGCAAGTGCCCTGAAGCCGCTGCGGGCCCTCAGGCCTCGAGGGCGGCCTCGGGCCGCAAGCCTGCGGAGACGCCCTGGCGGCCGAAGCGGGCACTGGGGCCCCGCGTGGCGTCGGAAACTCTAGACGCATCAAGAGCGAAAAGCCCCCGTCGCACGAGGCGACGAGGGCCTCTCTCAAAAAGAATCCGGCAGAGACGGATGAGGTTGGCGTCCGGAGCGCGCCGATGGTCGTCGCGTACAGGGATGCCGATCGAGTTCCCGAAGTTGAGGTCGTCCCTTGCGAGGTCTCCATGTCTCATGCAGAGACCACCAGCAACTCTGTTGACCGACCCGAGCTGTGGCTTGTGAGAGAGGCCTGGGTCAGGAGCGATACGGTGGCATGCAGCACCATTCCCATGGGCGGGATGCGGGTTGAGGGAGGGAAGAGTGTCGCCGGTCAGTCTTCGGAGCCGTCACAATTGGCAACAGGGTCTCGAAGCCCCGTCGACCGAGGACTGCTGTCCCGAGCAGGCGGTCCCCGTTGTCCTCCGCATTCTGATGGAAAGAGGTGGTTGCCTGCGGTTCTCCGACCCACTGGAATGCAACCACGAGTGCTTGATGGATGGACCGGCGTGGCCGCGGGAACCCCTGTGGCACCACGACCCGTGCTCCAATCGTCAGGCCACCAGCCAGCGCCCTGCGTGGGCGCTGGAGAGGTGGGCACTTGTTCTCGAAGCTACTTGTGCCGCGTCCGAACTCGTGTTGTTCAATCTGGCCCGAGCTGCTTCGGCTTGCCCGGGTGAAGACGCTCGTAACCTCTTCGTTCGCCGCCCGGTCGCGCTGGCGCAGGCTCGCGTGAGGGGACAGGCGCCTTTCGCGACTTGGGCTCCGCGAACAAGCGCCCTCGTCGGCGTGGCGATGTAGTCGCCCTGACGAAGAGCATCAGCAGCACGAGGGATGCCGCCGCGAAGCCACACGGTCTTCCAAGAGGACAGCGGGTTCTTGGCGGAGCTCGAAGGAGTCGTCCCCCGAGAAGGGGAGGCAGAAGACCCTGTCGCCCGTGACAGGTACGTCGCCTCCCCGAGAGACTCGGGGGACTCCGGGGATGGAGCATCAGAGCGACAGGCATCCTCTTTCGTCAGGACCCCCACCCTTCGAGTGATCTGAGTCGTGGGGGCATCCTCTTTCACGATGGCGAAGGCCTCGTTCAGGAGTGGGCGCCCTGGATTGGCCATGTGCGAGTACTCGTTGTGTTCTATCCGGGGCAGTTGTTCGTACCGGGTCGCGCAGAGCGGGCTGTGGCGTCGCTTGGTCACCACGCGCGGGCTCGCTGAAGCCCGAGTGCAACCCGGAGAGGTCACTGGCCGCATGCCCGGAGAACGGTCTCAGGGATCACCCCTGGACTGAGATGGCGTGGCGCTCAGCGTGTCGGTGTCGAGCCACCCGCTCCTGCGTAGCGCGTCACGCGAGCTCCGGCTCTGCTCTCAACTGCGGGCCTCATATCGCGCCCATGGCGAAGCGCTCGGCGGCGAACCTTCAGGGGAAGCCGTCCGTGACGGGAAACTGCCTGAGGGCTCGTTCTCCGTTGGTGAATCCCCGTCCATGAACGTCGGACCAGGTTCGTAGCTCCCGGGTGAGTGCTGCCTCCTCGGAGACTCGTCAGGGCGTTGAAGGAACTCATGCACGTTCTTCTTGCGGAGGGCCTCCCTGGCAACTCTTCCCGAAGCGCGCAGCAAGTCCGCCGCCGTCGAATGGGCGATTCGTAGGCACTACGGTGCAAATAGACGTCGAGTGGGCGAAGCCAGGGCCGCAGTGCCCCCGTCGCAGGTGAAGGGCGGCCCCCTCAGGCAGGGAGAAACCGAGCCACCTCATCTGGGCGCACTCGCACAACTCCTCGGTAGGGTGGGCTGACTGCCCAGGCCTGCCGCTCCGATTGTTCGAGCACCGAGAATCTCTCCCGCGCTGCCAACCGCGGAAGGCGCCTGGCGTCCTGGTGAGAGAACCTGGGACGAGGGGACGCGGACTCGCCCTGTCCATGGGCCGCCCAGCGAGTGGCCTGTCAGGCGCTTCAGGAGAGCTGTTCACAGGACGCCTTCGGTGCCCGCAGCGGCGGTCGTCGATGGGCCACCGCTCGGGCGGGTGATGGGGAGCGGCCCTTCATTGATGGCCGATGCGCACGTTCGCTGGAGCCAGATCCGAGAGGTCACTGACCCAGGCCGAAAAAATCCAACGCCCTGCGATCAGAACGCTGGTGTTCGCCGAATCCCGATGGTACAAGCCGCCCCCCTCGCAACGAAGCCCGCGCACTGGCGCGGATCACTCCGTGGTGAGGATGTACCGACAGCACGGAATACAGCGGTCAACGAAGCGAGTTGACAGAAGATGCGGCGGTGGTAGAAGCCGCGCCCCGACGAAGAAGCCCGGGCAGCAGCAGGGCGGAAGCGGCGAGGGAGTCAACGAAGCAACGGTTGACACGGGATGCGGCGAAGAGATAGAAGCCGCGCCCTCCCGAAAGAAGCAGCGGAAGCCACTGGGCGGCGCTGAGGACTTCGGGAAGCAGCAGAGAAGAAAAGCGAAACTGGGTGGTTGACAGGGAGCGCGAAGATGAAATAGAAGAGGCGCCCCGCTGACGCCGGAAAGAAGCAGAAGGCGGCAGCAAAGTAGCAAAAAGTCGCGGATGAAACAAGTGGCTCGGTCTTTGAAAACCAAATAGCAAGCCCAAGAAGAAGAGAAGGATTGCGGAAACCGCAGTCAATCTTTGAGAAGGCACCAGCAAGGGAGCGCTGAGAAGCGCATACCAGCAGTGCCTGCAGTG
>NZ_JABUMQ010000396.1:0-9014 GCF_013336645.1 Myxococcus sp. CA039A
GTCCCCGCCTCACCCTGGTGCGGTCGTCGTGCCACGGTGCCGCTGACTCCCTGACTTCATTGCATCGTGCATGCCGAGCCTCGCTACACGCACTCGCGCCGCGGCTCCCGGCGCCATCCCCTCCACCCGGCCGTACACCCCGGGCCTCCCTCGGGCTGGTGCCTGGCTTGTGCCTCGACAGGTCCAGGTGGCGAGTCACTCCACCTGGACCCTTCAAGGTTTGAATCAGGCGGTGATGAAGCGCGGGGGCGGGCGCACCACGCTGAGCTGCTCCATCTCCTTCACCATCTTCTGGAAGTCGGAGTTCGCGATGCCCGTCTCGCCCTTGGCCAGCGACTGGGTGGCGTACTTCTCGTAGGTGTCCACCACCTTGCGCGCGTCCGGGCTGAGGCGGTCGTAGTTCTGGCGCGCCCACTTCTGGAGGTCCGCGTACTCCAGCCCGGCGGCCTGGCCGTCGAGGTCACCGGCGCCCTTGCTGATGGCGTTGGTCAGGTCCTTGGCGGAGATCTTCCCGTTCTTCCCATCCAGCGTCTCCAGCGCGGTGCGCATGGACGCGTCGTGGAAGGTCTTGTGCTGCGAGGCGTCCTTCACCATCGCGTCGAAGCCCTGCTTGTCCAGGCCCTTGGGGCCCGCCGTCTTCGAGTGCTTCTCGTACGTCTCCATCACCTTCTGCGCCTCGGGCGTCAGCCGGTCCTTGTTCTTCGCCGCCCACTTCTGGAACTCGGCCAGCTCCTTGGTGGAGTTGCCGTCCGCGTCGCCCGCGCCCTGCTTGATGGCGCCGAGCAGGTCCTCCCCGGAGATGGGCCCGTTCTCCTTGTCCAGCTTCGCCAGCGAGTCGCGAGCGCTCACGTCGCCCACGCTCTTGAAGTCCTTCATCATCTTGGACCACTCGGTGGAGCTCAGGTCCTTGTCGCCCGTGGCCATCGCCTTGGTCGCGTGCTTCTCGAACTTGCCCATCACTTCCTTGGCCTCGGGCGACAGCTTGTCGCCGTTCTTCTTGGCCCAGTCCTGGAAGGCCTTCAGCTCGTCCGCGGTGTTGTTGTCCGCGTCCTTCGTGCCGCTGCGGATGGCCTTCGCCATGTCATCGCCGGAGATGGGCTTGGGCAGCTTGTCCAGGCCCGCGAGCGCCTTCTCCGCGCCCTTGTCGCCCACGCCCTTCATGTCATTGATCATCTTCCGCCAGTCGCCGTCCTGGTGGCCGTTGGCCTTCCTCTCCGCGGCGAACTTGGAGAAGCGGTCCATCACCTGCTTCGCCTCGGGCGTGAGGCGGTCCTGGTTCTTCTCCGCCCACTCCGCGAACGCGCGGTACTCGCCCTTCGCCGCCTGGCCGTCGTGGTCACCCGTGCCGCGCTGGATGGCCTTGGTGAGCTGGTCCGCGGTGATGGGGCCCTTCGTCTGGTCCAGCTTGTTCGTCTCGCTCAGCGCGCCCAGGTCCAGCGGGCTCCACTCGTTCGGCAGCGGCTTGGACGGGAAGCACCCACCCTTGTCGAAGCTGTCGCCACCCGGACGGCCCGCCTGCTGGTGCGGCGCGTGGTGCTTCATCATGTGGCGCAGGTCCTTCAGCAGCTGGTGCTCCTTGACCAGCGCGCGCTCCAGCTTGCCCTCCAGCTTCTCGAGCTTCGACTCGGTGCGAGCCAGGGTCTTCTGAGCGGAGTTGAAGGAGGTGGCGACGGACATTGGGTTTCTCCGAAGTAAGTCGTTGTGAGCACCCCTATTGCTCGCGGCGTGCCACACATCTCCTCCGGTTGCCCACCTTCACTTCTGACCTATATTCAAGGGGTTAGAAGGCACCAGCCCGTCCACGAGGGGTGGTGACAACTGTCACCACCGATGACAGTCGTCACCAGGGGGAAGGCCCCCCAGGTGGTGACCAGAGTCACCGGATCCCCCGAAGTGGTGACTGGAGTCACCGGATCCGCTTGCTCGCGGCTCGACGCGGCGCGCGCGCCGGCGAGGCCAGGGCCTTGCGCACGCGCTGCTTGCCCTGAGGCCGCTCGGCCACGAGCTCGAACCCCTGTTTTTCAAAGAACGGCACCGTGCCCGTGTACGCGGACGCATTGGATGTACGCGCGGACCCCTTGGGAGGTTTCACGGGATATCCCTCCACGGTGCGCGCGCCCCGCTGACGCATCACGTCCAGCGCGGCCTTCAGCAGCACCGTGGCGACGCCCTGGCCCCGGAAGTCCTTGTGGATGAAGAAGCAGGGCACCGACCAGACGTCGTCCGCGTCGTCACACCGGAGGCTCGGTGCGCGGTCCAGGCGCGGGAAGCTCCGGCGCGGCCCCAGCGTGAGCCAGCCCACGGGCTGTCCGTCCACGAAGGCCAGCAGGCCCTGGGCCTTGCCCTCGTCCACGAGCGCCTTCATCCGCTGCTTCGCGGGCGCGCCCTTCACGTCAGCGAAGCGCTCGCCTTCTTCCAGCCGCCAGAACATGCACCAGCAGCCCGCGCATGCGCCGTTCTTCCCGAACAGCGTCTCGAGCGCCGGCCACAGCTTCGGCGTCAGCTCCTGAATCTCGATGGCGAGGGACATGCGCGAGAAGGTAGTGGGCGCGAAGGCTCGCGGCACCCCCTTCGTTACAGGCCGCCTCTCAGCTCCGTGTCACTCCACAGCGCGCCCCCGCGCTCGCGCAGCAGGAACGTGAGCCGGCCCTGATGGAAGCCTCGCACCGGGGCCTCGGGGTCCGGGAAGCCCGGCGGCAGGCGCCAGTCCGGAGGCAGCGTGCCGTTCAGGGGGATGGACCGCTCGCGACGCAGCTCGCCCACCTCCAGGTCCGTGAGGGGACGCACCCGCGCCCAGGGCAGCAGGGCCCGGCCCTGTGAGCCCACGCGTGTCCCGGGCGCCGGGTCCGTCCACGGACCTATCGCCGTGCGCCGCAGCGTGGACAGGTGCGCGCCACAGCCGAGCGCACGCCCCACGTCCCTCGCGAGCGAGCGGACGTAGTAGCCCCCTCGACAGGTCAGCGTCAGGCGACTGGTGCGCGGCAGCTCGTGCGAGAGCCACCGGGCCGAGTGCAGGTACACGCGCGAGGGCGGCAGCTCCACCACCTCGCCCCGGTGGGCCTTGCGATACGCGGGCTCGCCTCCCACCTTCTTCGCGCTCGTGGCCGGTGGCACCTGCTCGTGCCAGCCCACGAAGGGCGCGAGCGCGGCGTCGAGCAACCCGGGCGTCAGGCGTGACACGTCCCCCTGGAGCACGGGCTTGCCGTGCAGGTCTCCCGTGTCCGTCTCCGTGCCCCAGACCACGTCCGCTTCGTACGTCTTGGGCACCGCGTGCAGCAGCTCGAACAGCCGCGTTGTCTGCCCCACCAGCACCAGGAGCAGCCCTTCCGCGAACGGGTCCAACGTCCCACCGTGGCATATCGGCAGGCGCTTGCCCGGCACGGCACGCGCCTCCTCCAGGAAGGACTGCACCACCGAGAAGCTCGTGGGCCCCACCGGCTTGTGCACACTGTAGAGGCCCGGCGTCATGCGTGCTCCCGACGGAGAACTCGCGTCATGGACTCCGCGACGTGCTCAACCACCCCGGTCCTCTTCTTCCTCTTCTTCTTCCTCGACGAAGTCGGAGGAATCGCCATCCAGGGCTCCCTCCACCTGCGTGGCTCCGTCCCGCTTCACCAGATACACGGGCGAACAGCGTGAGGCCTGCGCCACCGTGCGCGCCAGGGGCTCCGCGTGCGTCGTCACCCAGACCTGGCTGTCCCTCGCCGCCCTCAGCACGAGCCGCCCCAGAGGCTCCAACAGGTCCGGATGCAGGCTCGTCTCCGGTTCGTTCAACGCGAGGAACGGCGGAGGGCGCGGACTCAAGAGCGCCGCCAGCAAGCAGAGGTAGCGCAACGTTCCATCGGACAGCTCGGACGCGGCCATGGGCCGGCTCAACCCCGGCATGTGCAGGAACAGACTGAAGCGTCCCTCACTGGAGCGAACCTCCAGCCGAGCTCCCGGGAACGCATCGTCGATGCCCTGCTCCAGACCTCGCGTGTCGCCAATCTGGAGGATGGTCAGCAGCGCCGCCGCCAGGTCCGAGCCATCGTGCGCCAGCACCGGCGTCCTCACGCCCACGCGCGGATGCCGCATGGCCGCGTCCGGGTCCGTGCGGAAGTGGTGATAGAAGCGCCACGCGGAGAACGTGCGCTGCACCTCCGACAAGCGCGGGAAACGGTGCGGCTCGCCCAACTGGTCCAGCACCGACTCCGAGTTCCAGAGCTGCGTGGGAAACGTCACCCGCTTCCCGTCGGCGTCCCGCATGAAGGCCGTGCGGTCCTTGCGCTCCATCAGCACCACCTTCCGTCCCCCGGACCAGGCCCACAGGTGCTCCGACTTCACCTCCGGGTCCAGCTTGAAGGGGTCCGTGGAGCGCGGGAGGTTGGGGACGATGCCGCAGCTCAGCTCGTACGCCAGCTCGCCCATCTCCACCTGCACCGTCAGCCGCACCGGCTGCTTCGCGCCCCGCGAACCCGCCCACAACACGCTCGGCGTGCCGCCCTCTTCCGCCAGGGTGCGCGCGAGCCTCCCCTCCGACGCCGCCACCAACAGGTACAGCGCGCGGTACAGGTTCGTCTTGCCACTGCCGTTGGCTCCGACAATGACATTCACCGGGCCCAGCTCCAGGGAGAGCTGACGCACCGAGCGGTATCCGGAAATCCGCAAGCGCTGGATGGGCATCGAGCACCCCACCCTAGCTCGCCCACCTCCCACCGCAACGGTGCTCTGGTGGTCCGTCACACTCGCGACGGACCGGGCACTCCACCCGAGGGAGCACACCACGTGGACACGTGCCCCTCGGGTCCTTCAGCCAGCGCGACGACTACCGACGACGCAGCTGCTTCTCGTAGCTCCGGCTCAGCTTGCCCTCGGTGACCGCGGGCACGTGCACCGGCGCATCCGCCCACTCGGCCAGCCGCTCGAAGTAGAAGGTGCGCTGCGGCTCGGGCAGCGCGGTGAGCGTCCCGTAGAAGCCGATGCCCGCCGGGTCCACGATGCGGTACGAGTCATTCCTGGAGCTCACGCCAAAGGCCGAGGCACTCCACGGGCTCAGCGCTCCGTCGACGATGAGCACGCGCTGGGCGTGCAGCCGCGTCCACAGCTCCAGCTTGAGCAGCGGCACCGGGTTGTAGACCTTCACCACGCCCGCGGGCGGCAGCGCCGTGGGCACCTGCCCGCCCGGGTAGCGCAGCAGCGGACGCAGCTCCAACTCCGGGAACAGCGGCGCGCCCAGCTCCGTGGCGCACTGGTAGCTCTCCGGCTCAATCGCGCTGTACAGCGCCTGGTCTGAGAAGGTGTACGCGGGGCCCGCCACCAGGTCCACGAAGGCGAACAGCTCCTCGGCCGACACCGTGGGCTCCGGAATCGTGTCGCAGTCGTACGGCGCCAGCCCCATGTACTCCCAGAAGTTGAACGGCAGCCGCACCACGCTGAACTCAAACGCCTTGTCCACGCCCAGCGTCTCGAAGGTGAAGCCCCACTCCACCTGCGCCGCCAGCAGCGGCGTCAGCTCCTCGCGCCGCTCCAGCGCCGCCCGCTGCACCGCCTTCAGCCTGTCGCGGCACGTCGCGTCGCCCACGGTGGCCAGGAAGTGCGGCGTGCGGACATCCTGCAACCCCAGGCTGTGCCGCTCCGCGTAGGGAATCGTTGCCTCCACGTCGTTCGGATAGAAGTAGCGGTGCAGGAGGGCCGCCGTGCCGCCCCGGAACACCCCCGTGGACAGCCAGCGCGCGCCGTAAATCGTCTTGAAGACCTCCACCACGCGGTGCGCGTCCGCCGCGGACTGCCAGACGTCCAGGAGCTTCCAGTCACGCGAGGCCGGCGTCGACGTGCCGTAGAAGCGGTGCTCCACCGTCACCTGGTTGCCCTTCAAGAGGTCCACCGGCTCCGCGGCGATGGGCTCCGCGAAGATTTCCGCGCCCTCCGTGTCGATGACCATCGGCGCCGTCACCGAGCGGTGGAACAGCGTCATGCGCTGAAGGAACTTCTCACCCTCCGGATGGCGGTGGTCCGCGGGTTGCTCGAAGTCGAGCGTGAAGAAGCGAAAGTCATCAATCTGCTCGTCCCCCAGAATCGTGACGCCCGGGAGCGCCTCCAGCCGCGCGCGGATGTCATCGTCGATGGCTCGCGCCTCCGACAGCGTCTCTCCCGAAGGCGCGCCGTCGCGTCCCGCCTCCGACGTGTCGCCACAGGCCGCCAGCAGCGATACCGCCAGCGCCCCCACCACGCCTCGAAACCGATACGTCACTCCCCACATGTCCCGCTCCTCTCGATGAACAACGTCACTCGGGTTCAGTCAGGAACCAGCCCGGACATTCTCACAATTCGAGAATTATAGGCTACCCATGAAAATACACTCCGGGTGTGGAGCACCGAAGGACCTCGGGAGAGGTCCTCCGGCGGGACGGCGTGGCTACGGGGCGGGTGGCGTCTCCGGACGGCCCAGGATGAGGCCGCACGAGGGGGGCACGGCGAAGCCATTCCTGGCGGAGTCGACGGCATTCGTCGCGTTGGAGCCCAGGCCGATGGCGGCGAACGCGTTCCACATCCGGCAGACATCTTCCCCACCATGCAGGGTGGTGGCGGCGCTGATGATGCCGTCGCGTGTCTGGAGGAAGGTGGGGTTGCAGGCGGTGCGCTTCAGACCCTCGGTGAAGTACAGCAGCATGCGCTGGTTCCCCGCGTTGCCCGTGGCGTCGTAGAGGTCCGTGCTGAAGCCCCACTGCGTCACCAGCGCCCAGTACACCTCCCACAGCGCCTGGGCGAACACGGAGCCCACGCCGTGCGGGACGGTCATCGTGTTGATGCTCTCGAAGGTCCAGGTGTTGACGAGCGCGGACGTGCTGTAGC
Source organism: Myxococcus sp. CA039A (assembly GCF_013336645.1). NCBI lineage: Bacteria > Pseudomonadati > Myxococcota > Myxococcia > Myxococcales > Myxococcaceae > Myxococcus > Myxococcus sp. CA039A. Next base: position 6,832 of record NZ_JABUMQ010000396.1, read on the forward strand.
GCTGGGTGCGAAGGCCCGGGCCGGTGATGGCCTGGTTCAGCACGTACGTCCCGATGCCACGTCCCTGGGGGCCAGTGTCCGACGCGCGCGCGGTGTAGACGAGCGCCAGGAAGTCGCTGAGGCCCTCGCCCGGCTGCTGCCGGTTGGTCAGGCACGACACGTTGCTGGGGCCGCCGACGAGGCGGTTGGAGATGCCGTGGCCGTACTCGTGGACGATGACGCCGCTGTCCAGGTCGCCATCCTTGTCCGGCGTGGGCGCCGTCCAGAGGTACATCTGCATGCGCGGGCGGAAGCCATCCGGAGGCGTGAGGAAGTTGGCGTTGTCGACGCCACCACTGTCCTGCGCCTCGGCGCGCACGTCGTCATTGCCGAGCCCGCCTCGGGCATGGTTGTTGACCTGGAAGTTGCCGGCCAGCTCGTCGAAGCCGTACTGGTACTGCACGTCGTGGACGAGGTTGTTCCAGTAGAAGAGGTTGGCGACCGCGGCGGCGAAGTACGTGCTCGGCGCGCCCGTCAGGTTGATGGCGAAGTCGCACGCCAGCCCGGCGCCGCAGTTCGGGTCGCTCGCGGGCGGCTGGCCATTGTTGTCCCGGTCTTCGTAGGCGTGGACGTTGTTGCCACGGGGGGCGAGGAACTCGGCGCCCGTGACTCCGTTGGTGTCATGCCAGCCGAAGGGCGAGGCCAGCGAGTGGGCGGGGTTGGTGACGAGCGTGCGCCCATCCGCGGGAGGAACCGGCGTGACGTGGTGCGGGCTCTCGGCGGGCCTCGGGTACACGCGGTACGAATCCCCCGCCACCCAGTCGAAGCGCGTCCAGACCTCGCCCGTGCCCGCGTCCACCGACAAGTCATGGGCGTGCCGGGCATCCAGCGTGTGGACCTGGAAGCGCCAGACCAGACGCGACTCTCCACGACGCAACGGCAACACCGCCAGCGACGCGTCGATGGGCTCGCTCGACAGCCCCCGCGCCTCCACGCGAGTGCGCCGCGTGGGACCGGGCTCGGCCTTCAGCTCGCGGGGCGCCGCGAATCCCTGGAGGCCCAGGTGCCGCGCCGCGCTCGCCACCGCGTCGGCCGCGCCAATCCGAGGCTCCACGCTGGAGAGCGTGGACTCCAGCGCGGGCTGGAAGTCGCTGTGCACCGCGAGCACGCGCCCTTCCCGATCCACGTTGACCTGGAGCTGCGCGTTGTAGACGGGCAGGTCCCGGTAGCGCTGTCGCAGATACACATGAGTGGCACCACTGAGGCGTGAGTAGACGCGGTCGGTCACCTCCAGGTTGGCCAGGTCGGACAGCTCCAGGCCCAGGACCTCGCGATGTCGCTGGACGAAGTCCAGGCCCACCGCCAGCGCGTCTCCGCTCGCGGGCTCCGAGAGCGCGCCCACCAGGTTGATGAGCGAGCGCACCCGCCCGTTGGACGCATCCACCTCCACGCGCAGCTCCGGCACGGACTGGCGCAGCGCCGCTTCCGCCGCCTGCTGCGTCGGCGCGAAGGTGAAGCGCATCCGGGCGTTGTAGGAGAGGCGCGCGTCGTGGTGCCGCTCTCCCTGGGGCTCCGGCACCACGGCCAGGGCGAGGGGGGACAGCAGCGCCCCCGTGAGAGCTACCGCGTGGAAGAGGCAGCGTCGGGCGTGTCTTGGGGACATGTCGTGCTCCTGCGTCACGGACCACCCCGGGATGGGGCGTCACGCGGAACAAGGACACGGCCCGTCCACCTGACTCAACAGGGGGACCGGGCGAGACCATCGACTTCCGAGCGCGCGCTACGGCTCAATCGCCGCTGAGGTCGCTCCATTGGTCATCACGCGTCTCGGGTTTGCCCTTGGGGCGGAGGTGCGCGAAGGACAGTGTCATCTCCACGGCGAACTCGCGCTTCTCCGGCGGCTTGCCCAGGTAGATGTACTTGGTGCGGTTCGTGATGCAGGCATCCAACATCTTCACGGAGGTCACGGGGGTCACCTTCCCCTTGACGCCCTCCCCGTTCGCGTCGAACCGCGCCCGCAGCCGGAAAATCCGGGGGATGCCGCCGTCGCGGAGGATGGCCTCCCTGCCGCAGTAGTCGTAGTCGCGCAGGTGCTTGCTCAGCATGACCGCGCCCCACGCCTCATTCGTCTTGGGCAGCGGCGGGCGCTTGATGGGCTTCTCCACCATGGGCGGCAGCGGGGGCTGCGTCACGATGGGCGGGGG
>NZ_JABUMQ010000397.1:0-8997 GCF_013336645.1 Myxococcus sp. CA039A
CCCTCCCGCCGCGCGGGTCGCCTCCACCTGCGCCACCGTGGCCACGGGGATGTCCGAGCGCTCGGGCCGGGGCAGCGCCGCGTCCAGCACCGCATCCCCGGTGGACGACAACCCCGCCGCGTGCGTGAGCGACGCCAGCCGCACGCCCCGGCGACGCAGGGCCAGCAGCACGTTCCAGGTGAGGGGCAGTCCCGCCGAGGGCGCCTCCGTGGCCCAGGGCCGCGCGCCGTAGCCCGTCTGCACGTGCCACAGCGACAGCGGGGCCACGGTGTACGCGTACTGCACGGGACGGCCTCCCTGGTACAGCGCGGACCAGAGCGCGGCGCCGTCCTCGTCGAAGGCCACGCGAAGGAGGCGGGGCGAGGGCGGCAGCACCTCGACGACCTGGACCGGCAACCCGATGACGGTGAAGCGCGTGCCCACCGGCAGCACGGGCGGCGGCGGGCGGTCCTCGGTGCGCTTGCGCCAGTCTCCCGCTCCGAAGAGGACGGCCGTCCAGGTGCCGTCCTGCTCACGCGACACCAGCCGCAGCTCGACTCGCTCTCCCGAGGCCGTGCGCCCCAGGAGCGAGGCGGGGAACGTGGCGGCGTCGTTCACCACCAGCAGGTCTCCGTCACGCAGGAGCGACGGCAGGTCCGCCACGCGGGCGTCGGAGAAGCGGCGTCCTCGGGGCTCGATGTGCAGGAGCCGTCCCTCCTCGGGATGGTCCACGGGCCAGCGCGCGGGCTTCATGCGGCCTCCAGACTCTCCGCCACCAGGCGGGAGCCCGATGGCAGCGACTCCGCGCGGCGCTCCACCATCGCGACGATGCGGGCCGCCACGTCCTCCGGCCGGGCCAGCGTCGAGCGGTCCGCCTCCGGCATGGCGTCCGCGTGCATGCGCGTGTCCATCTCCCCCGGGTCCACGTTGAGGAAGCGCACGCCCGTGCCCTCCAGCTCCGCGGCCCAGAGGCGGCCCAGGTGCTCCAGCGCGCCCTTGGACACGCTGTAGGAGCCCCAGCGCGGATACGCGGAGAGGGCCGCGTCCGAGCTGATGTTCAGCACCAGCCCGCCCCCTCGCACCACCATGTTGCCCACCACCGCCTTGGTGAGCCGGAAGGGGCCCACCACGTTGACCTCCAGCACGTGCTGGAAGTCCTCGCACGCGGTGTCGAGCAGCAGGGGCAGCGGCGTGGGGCCCAGGATGCTGGCGTTGTGCACCAGCACGTCCAGCGGGCCCACCAGCGACGTGGCCACGCCCACCAGCCGGTAGATGGATTCCTTGTCCCCGACGTCATAGGCCACGCCGTGCGCCTCCAGCCCCTCGGCTCTCAGGGACTCGGCGGCGGCCTCCATCTCCGGGGCGTGTCGGGCCACGCCCACCACCCGCGCGCCTCGCCTCGCGAACCCTGCCATGAGGGCCCGCCCCAGCCCCCGACTCGCTCCCGTCACCAGGACCGCTTTTCCGGTCAGCGTCATTGGAATGTCCTCCTTGCCTGGAGGGATACGTCCGTCGCGTTGATGAAATGGCGTCTCGGACAATCCTTTGGCAGATTGCCAACCCATGGCCATCGACGAAGAGGACCTGCCGAGCAGACTGGCGCGCAACATCCGGACCCTGCGGGAGACGCGGGGCGCCACGCAGGCCCAGCTCTCCAAGCTCGCGGGGGTGCCCCGGGCGACGTGGGCCAACCTGGAGTCGGGCACCGCCAACCCCACGCTGTCGGTGCTGCACCGCGTGGCGGCGGCGCTCCAGGTGTCGCTGGAGGAGCTGGTGGCGAGGCCTCGGGCCAGCGCGCGGCACTACCCGCGCGACAGCCTGACGACGCGCATGCGAGGTGCGGGGCAGTTGCGCAAGCTGCTGCCGGACCCGCTGCCCGGCATGGAGTTCGACCGCGTGGAGCTGCCCTCCGGAGTGCGCATCACCGGCGTGCCCCACACGCCCGGCACCCGCGAATACCTGGCCTGCGAGTCCGGGGAGATGGCCCTCGTCGCCAGCGGTGAGCGCTTCGTCCTCAAGCCCGGAGACGTCGTCGTCTTCCGGGGGGACCAGAAGCACTCGTATGAGAATCCAGGGACGCGCACGGCGGTCGGCTACTCCGTCGTCCTGCTCGCGCCCCCGCTGTGATGACGGCTCAGCCCGCGTCGCGGCCGTAGTACCAGGCGGTGAGGGCCAGGCGCGAGGCGTGGGCGGGCAGCACCTCGTGCTCGATGCGCTCGCTCAGGAAGACGACGAGCGTGTCGAGCATGGGGGCCACGTCCACCGGCGCCGAGCCCTCCGGATGCAGCCGCAGCACGCCTCCGTGCTCGGGCACCCAGCCCGCGTTGGCGTACCAGATGGCGGTGGCGCGGCGGTTGGACTGTCCGGGAAATGAGTCGAAGTGACGCGCGTAGCGCGCTCCGCCGCCGGGGTAGCAGGCGAGCTGGAGGTCGAAGCGTCCCAGGCCGAGATAGGCCGCCGACGAGAGCGCCTGACCGAGACTGGCGAAGTGTTCCCACAGGACGCCGAGTCCTGTTCCTGCTTCCGGCTCCACCCAGCCGATGAGGTCTCCTCTCACGCGGGAGTCCAGGGTCCGCTCGGCGCCCCGGCGGATGCCCGCGGCATGCAGCACTCCAGATTCAGCCCTCGCCAGCGCTTCAGCCCGCGCGGCGAGGGCGGCCACATCCCCGAGGAAATCAGGGCGCGTGAAATAGCCACGCGTCCCCAGTGCCTCCACCTCTACATCGGTCAGCTCCACACGTGCTCCTTCCAGCAACGTGCCGCCCACACGCGCGCACCGTGCCCCAGACGCGTGCCGCGAGGAAGGAGATACACTGGGCCCATGGCGCACCTCTCGCGAATCCTCGCGGTCCTCCTGGGCATCGTCGCCGGAGCCCTGGGCGCGGGCTGGCTCTTGAGGCCCACCTCCCCCGCCCTGCCGGACACCGCCTCCGTGGTGCAGCAGATGCGCGAGGTGGCGCGGCTGGAGACGCTCGACGTCGCCCTCTACAAGAAGGTGACGTTTTCCCCCGAACCCAAGGCCACGGATGCGCTGTGGAAGGACGTGGTGAACTGGGCGGCGTACACCCTCCAGAACCCGCACGGCCGCGCCATCGTCTTCGCGGACGCGCACCTGGGCTTCGACTTCCAGCGCCTGGGCCCTTCGAGCCTCCACGTCGCCGGCACGAAGGTCCACGTCGTGCTGCCCCCCATCGACGTGCGCGTGGCGCTGCGGCCCGGGGAGACGGAAATCATCGACTCCAACCTGGACAGCGCGCAGACGGCGCAGTTGTTGGAGAAGGCGCGCCTGGCCTTCGAGCATGACGTGCGCGCCGACACGAGACTCCAGCAGCGCGCCCGGGACTCCGCCGAAAGGGCCCTGCGTGCGCTGCTCCTCACGCTGGGCTACCGCGAGGTGGTGTTCGTGGACCGGCTGCCCACCAGCACGGCGGGGTGAGCCGGCCCCACGGACGTTCACGGCTCTGACAGCAAGGCGCGTTCAGCGTCCTGGAGCCAGCTCTCGAACGCCTCGCGCTGGGCCTGGGCGTACTCGGGGGCCTTCACCCGGATGTCCGCGTCGAAGAGGAAATGCCAGACGATTTCCTCCACGTCGAAGCTCGCGCGGACGGTGCGAAGTCGCAGGCACAGCGCGATGGACGCGTCCACCCACTCCTTGAGGCTCTTCTTGTCCGTGGGGTCATGGTCAAAAAGCCTCCTCATCTCCTTTAGCGCAGCGGACCACTCGGCTGATGACACGGGTATGCCTCCTACGTTTCCCACCGTTGGAGCCTTCACTCCGGTGGCGCACCATGATGGATCAGGATGACCGGGTCGCCATCGTGTGAAATCACGAGCGCGGACCGGGATGACGCCACGGCGCTCGCGAGCCCCGCGACAGGCCCGCCAAACAGGTTCGGATGTTCCGGGTCCGTGAGGGCCCCGATGGCGACCCTGTCGTAGGCGGGGAAATGCTCCGGGACCGCGAGCTCGTCATCCAGGAGCAAGACCGAGAGCGCGTCTCGCCTCATCGCCTGGACCACGTCGCCTCGCCCGGAATCCCCTCCCAGGGGAACAGCCACCCTCATCGACACGACGAAATCACCGCGTTCAGTGGGTCTGTCGAAGATGAGCACCCCCGAAGCAGTCCTCCTGAAGGCCTCACTCGACATGAACTTCTCGACCGCATCCCATCCAGGATGCGTGGCGCGGGGTCCGAGCGCCCATTCCTCGTATGACAGGACTGTTGCCCTGGTCATCGCCACCTCCGGAGCGACCTGTATCAGTCCCCAGCGGCCCGGTCCCGGGTGAGCCCTTCGTCCGACAGAAAGAACAAGCCGGCGATTCCCTCCGGAGTCGGCTCCAGGTCCGCCAGCACTTCCCAGGCCGAGGGGTCGGAGACTCGGGCCACGAGCGCCATCTCTCGCCGCACCAGGGAGCCATAGAGGGGCTCGTCTCCCGCCTGCTCCGCCAGCAAGCGCCGCTGGGACGCGGTGAGCAGCCGCGCGCCGTCGAGCCCGTCTCCCGCGGCCACCGCCCACAGCCCCGAAAAGCTCTCCGCGAGACGGACCTCGCCCCGGTCGATGACGACGGGCCGCACGGGCGCCGGATGCGCCTCCAGGTTCCGCCACGCCGCCGTGTCCACCGCCTCCCGCGTCAACCCAGCCGACCCCAGGGCGGACTCGGGCAGGTAGCGCACGAAGTCCGCGTCCTCCAGCACATAGAAGACCTCCAGCCTCGCCGGCCCCTGGCGGTGCAGCGCGCCCACCGCCTTCGCCTCGAAGTCCGCCGGACGCAGCACCGGACGAAGCCGAGCCTCCAGCGACGCCCCTTCCGAACCCAGCCCCGAGTCCAACCCGCCCAATCGCGCGGCCAGGGCCTCCACGTAGGGGCCCAACCCCGCTGAGCCCGGGGCCTCGCGATACGCCGCGTACAGTGAGCCCACGTCCACGCGCCCCACTCCACCCGTGGCCAGCTTCACCAGCAGGTCCTTTCCCTGCCGCCTAAAGACCACCCGCGCCCGTCCCAGCGCGCCCGCCAGCGCGGCGGTGAACTCCGGCCGGAGCACCTGCTCCTCGGGCACGGCCGGGGGCGGAAGCTCCGCCGCCTCCAGCTCCGCCTTCAACAGCCGCGTCTCCGCGTCGAACGGGTCTCTGGCCAGCGCATCCGTGACGTACGCCTGGGCCTTCTCCACCTCGCCCCTGCGCAGCGCCAGCACCGCGAGCACCTTGAGGACCTCCGGGTCCCCGGGCTCCTGCGCGCGCGCCTGCCGCAGCAGCGCCTCCGCGTCCCCATTTCGCTCCAGCCCGAGCAGCGCCCGAGCCAGCCCCAACATCACCGGCACGTCCCGAGGGAAGTCGCGCCGCAGCGCCTCCAGCAGCGGCAGCGCCTCCCGGTCCGCGCCCGCGTTGATGAGGGCGTGCGCCAGCGCCAGCCTCGGCGTCGGCCCCTCACTGCCCTGTGCCTGCGCGCGGAGCGCTTCCAGCTCCGCGTCACTCAGGACCTCACCCGCCTCCACCTTGCGGCGGATGCGCTCCACTTCCAGCAAGACGCTCACCCACACGACTCTAGACGCCCGGCCGTGATTCACGAACCCACCCCGCACCGGACCCCGAGTTCCATTGCCAGACAAGCATTCCAACCCACCCAGACATGATGGGCTTTCGACATACACAGACATCGCCCCAGTCGACACCCACATGCCCTGGGGTTGGATGGTTTGAGCAAAACCCGTCAGGCAGGATGCGCCTGCTTCGCAGCCGGATACCGCACCCCGAGCCATCCCGAGTTCAGCTTCGTGGACGTGGCGAAGTCCCTCGGCGTTCCGCATGACCAGGTGATTCACCACCGGGACGAAATGAAGACCGCGCCGAAAGTCGCGGTGGAGCACGTTCTGACCCGACATGAGTCGTAGGTGCGCACGGCTCAGGTGACGCCGCGACCGTCCGCGAGGGCGGCCGGCGAGGGTCTCCAGGCGACGGCGGCCCCCGTTGCCCCTCCTTCCTTGGACCTCGGGGTGGTCCACCCGCGGGGCCTCAGTGCCGTGGCGGAGTATCCGGACTGTCGCCGGCATCGGGAGACGACTCTCCGGCGGCCTGCGCGGCCTCACCGCCCGAGCCGCCCTCCGTCTGCGCGAGGAAGTCATCCAGCGCGCCCACGTCGATGGGCTTGCGGAACACTGCGTCCACCAGCGCGAGGCTGGCGCGGTTCTGCCCGCGTACGTCCATTCCGGTGACGATGGCGAGCAGCACGTGGGGCGTCTTCTCGCGAAGCGCGCGCGCCAGCTCCCAGCCGCTCATCTCCGGCATCACCGCGTCCAACAGGGCCGCGTCGAAGCGGCGCCGGTCCCACATCTCCAGCGCCACATGGGGGTCATGGGCCACCTGCACCTCGTAGCCCTCCTCCCCCAGGACTTCGGCCATCATCCGCGCGTTGTCCAGGTCGTCGTCCACCACCAGCACGCGGCGCGTCTGCTGGAAGCGCCGGGGCGCCGCCGGAGCCACCGCCTTCGTGCCGCTCGGCGGGGTGCGCGTGGGCTCGTACGTGGACGACTGCTCGTGGACGCGCGGCAGCCGCACCACGAAGGCCGCGCCCTTTCCCGTCGTCGCGTTCTCCGCCGTCAGCTCGCCGCCCCAGCGCTGCACCTGCGCGCGTGCCACCGCCAGGTACAAGGAGAGCTGCGGCGCGCCCGGGTCCCTGCGCAGCGGGTCGAACAGGTGCGAGAGTTCCTCGGCCGCGTACGTCGGGCCCTCGTCCTGGATGCGCAGGATGAGCCACTCCCTGCCTTCCGCGCGCGTCGTCAGCTTCAGGTGGCCGCCCTCCTCCATGCGGTCCCTGGCCGCCAGCAGCAGGTTCACCACCAGCTCGCGGAAGAAGGCCGCGTCCGCGCGCACCGCGCCCGGGTCATGCAGGTCCAGCTCCACGTAGACCGGGTGCTCGCGCTGCTCCAGCTCGCCGCGCGCCAGCTCCAGCGACTCGCGCACTGTCTGGTCCACCTTCACGTCGACGGGCCGCTCCTCGGTGCGCTGGACATTGAATTCTTGGAGTCGGGCCACCAACTCGCCAATCTGCTGCACCGTCTTGTCCAGCGCCTCCAGGTGCTCGGGCTTGTATTCACGCTGGAGCAAGGTGATTCGCAGGCGCAGCACGTTGAGGAAGTTGTTGAGTGCATGCGCCGCGCCCCCCGCCAACTGTCCCAGCGCCTGCTGGCGGGTGCGCTGGAGCAGCCGCCCCTGGAGCCTGCGCAGCTCGCCGTAGGCGCTCTCCAGCGCCTTGGTCTTGTTCGCGGACTCGGTGCGGTCGGTGAAGGTCTGGATGGCGCCGGCCAGTTCGCCCTCCTCCTCCCAGACGGGCGTGGCGCTCATCTCCAGCGTCACCTCGCCGCCGCCGGGACGCTCCACCACCATCATCACCCCGCGCACCGGGCCCTGCTCCTTCAGCGCGCGCACGAAGGGCATGTCCGCGACCTTGAAGGGCTCGCCCGTCAGGTGCCGGGCGTTCACCTGCGTGAGCACCGGGGACACGGTGTTCACCGCGCGCCCGCCCACCACCGCGCGCATGGGCACGCCCATCAGCCGGCTCACCGGCGGCGTGGCGAAGGACACGGTGCCGTCCACTTCGGCCAGGAGGATGCCCACGTCGACGTGGTTGAGCACCGACTCCATCACCGCCGCCTCGCGGAAGCGCACCTCCTCCGTCTTCAGGATGCGCGCATAGGACGCCTGCGCCGCCGCGTCCCCTTCCCACACCAGCTCCGCGATGAGGCCGGCGACCTCCGGCTCTATCAGCCCGCCGTGGTGGCGCGCGTAGACGTGCAGCAACACCGACTCCAGGGACTTGAACTCGCGCGTCAGGTCCTCGGGCTCGAAGTTCTGCGTGTACCGGTCCGCGCCGTGGGAGCGGGCAACCTCCGGCCACAGGCGCACCGCGTCCTCGCCGCGGTCCTTGAGCAGGCGCGCCATCTCCCCCACCAGTCGCCGCAGCGGGGCACGCAAGTCCCTGCCCGGAATCTCCACCTCGTAGACTTCCGCGCGCAGGCGCTTGGCCCACAGTCGCGCCACGCGCTCCTGCTCCCCCTGGAGCAGCTCCGACAGGGCTTCGATGGGATTGAGCCGGGCCACGTTCAAGTCGCCAAGGTGGGCATGCCCGCCCGCCATGGCCACCCGTGCCCCCGCCTGTCCGCCCGCTCCAAGGGACCGATGCCGCCGGTGTCCCAGGCCGCCTGCTCGCCCACCAGGAGGCAGGACGTGCGCGCGGGCGCGCTCGCATGGGGGCGATCATCCGGACGAGCCGTTGCATCGACCCGCGCCCCGTCCCACCTTCCGGGAACGGATGCCCCTCAACGAGCCCATCAAGAACGACCTCTTGGAGTCGCCCTGGTTGTCGCAGCAGGCCATGGCGCAGCTCTTCCGGGGCGAGCTGAGCCGCTCCGACACCTGGCGCACGCGCCTGGACACGACGACGAACTGGGCGCTGACGACGACGGCGGCCGTCATCTCCTTCGGCTTCGCGACGCCGCAGAGTTCCCACGTCACCTTCCTCGTCGGCATCTGGATGGTGGTGTCCTTCCTGCTCGTCGAGGCGCGGCGCTACCGCTACTACGACTTGTGGAACCGCCGCGTGCGCCTGCTGGAGGACGGCTGGTGGGCCCCCATGCTGCGCCGCGAGCCGGTGGACCCGGACGCCCTGCGAGAGCTGGCGGTGGAGATGTCCCGCCCTCAAATCCAGCTCTCGTTGCTCTCCGCCATCTCCACGCGGCTCAACCGCACCTACGGGCCCATCCTGATGGTCCTGTTGGTGACGTGGTTCTTCAAGGTCTACAGCCACCCGAAGCCGCCGGTGGACTTCCTGGAGTTCGTCACCCGGGCCCACGTGGCCTGGATTCCGGGCCCCATCGTGATGTTGATCCTGGTGTTCATCACCATCACCGCGACCTACCTGTTCATCTCCTCGTTCTTCATCCGGGCGCCCCTGGGCGAGTTGCGCACACGCCCCCGGGGGCGACGCGCCGCGCTGTGGGAGTCGTTCTACCGGCCCTACGCC
>NZ_JABUMQ010000398.1:0-8980 GCF_013336645.1 Myxococcus sp. CA039A
ACCCTGCACTTCCCCCCCGAGCTCCCCATCTCGAGCCGGGTGGAGGACATCACCGCGGCCATCTCCGCCCACCAAGTCGTCATTGTCGCGGGGGCCACCGGCTCGGGGAAGACGACGCAGCTGCCAAAAGTCCTGCTCGCCATGGGGCGCGGCCGCCCGCGCCAGATTGGCGTCACCCAGCCCCGGCGTATCGCCGCGACGAGTGTGGCGGCGCGCGTGGCACGCGAGCTCGGCACGGAGCTGGGCACGGACGTCGGCTACCAGATTCGCTTCGAGGACCGCTCGTCCCGGCGAACGGCCGTGAAGTTCATGACCGACGGAGTCCTCCTCGCTCAGATTCACAGCGACCCGCTCCTGAGCCGCTACGACACCATCGTGCTCGACGAGGCTCACGAGCGCAGCCTCACCATCGACTTCCTGCTGGGGTGGCTCAAGCGCATCCTCCCCCGGCGCCCCGACCTCAAGGTGGTGGTGAGCTCGGCCACCATCGAGACCGAGCGCTTCTCGCAGTTCTTCGGGGGGGCTCCGGTCATCCAGGTGGAGGGCCGTACCTTTCCGGTGGACGTGCTCTACGAGCCGCCCCCCGAGGACGACGAGCTCACCGACTCCGTCGCCGATGCGGTGACAAACGTGCTCTCGCTCGACCCGGACGGGGACGTCCTCGTGTTCCTCCCCGGGGAGCGGGAAATTCGCGAGGCCGAGAATGCCCTGAACGCGCGCGCGCTCCGCGGCACGGTGGTGCAGCCCTTGTATTCGCGCCTGTCGGCCGCCGAGCAGTCGCGCGTCTTCTCCACCATCCCCGAGCGCCGGGTCATCCTCGCCACCAACGTCGCGGAGACGTCGGTCACCATCCCGGGAATCGTTTACGTCGTGGACACGGGGGTGGCGCGCCTGTCGCGCTACGACCCCCGCTCGGGCACCACGCGCCTGCACATCGAGCCGGTCTCCCAGGCCAGCGCCGACCAGCGCAAAGGGCGCTGCGGACGCGTGCGTGAGGGCATCTGCGTGCGCCTCTACGACGAGGTAAGCTTCACCACGCGGCCCGCCTTCACCGACCCGGAAATCAAGCGCACCGGGCTCGCGGGGGTCATCCTGCGGATGAAGTCCCTCGGCCTCGGTGACGTCGAGGACTTCCCCTTCCTCGACCCGCCCCAGCCGAGGGCCATCGCCGAGGGATGGCGGGTGCTTGAGGAACTCGGGGCCATCGAGGGCCAGGAGCGCACCTTGACGCCGCTCGGGCACCAGCTCGCGCGCTTCCCGGTGGACCCGCGCATCGCACGGATGATTCTCGCTGGCGCCGAGTACGGGTGTCTGGACGAGGTGCTCATCGTCGCCGCGGCGCTCAACCTGCAGGACCCACGCGAGCGGCCACGGGAGCTCGCGCAGAAGGCGGATGAGCTGCACCGGCGCTTCCGTGACGAGCACTCGGACTTCACGGGGCTCCTCAAGCTGTGGGCGTTCGTGAGCGAGGCCGAGGGCCGGGGGACGTCCCATCTGCGGCGCGTGTGCCGGGACAACTTCCTGTCCTTCTTGAGGGTGCGCGAGTGGCGGGACGTCCAGCGCCAGCTCGAGGAGACCGTCCGCGAGTTGCGCCTGTCGCGCAAGGGCCGGGGCACCCCGGCGCGCGGGGACGTCCTGCACCAGGCGCTCCTCACCGGGCTCCTGTCCCGCATCGGCCAGTGGAATCCGGAGCAGCGCCTTTATACGGGTGCGAAGCAGACGCGCTTCATGGTTCACCCCTCGTCGGCGCTCGCGAAAAAGCCCCCTGCCTGGGTGATGGCGTTCGAGCTCGTGGAGACGTCCCAGTTGTTCGCGCGCACCGTGGCGAAGCTCGACCCCGAGTGGCTCGCGGCGGCGGCCCCCCACCTGCTCAAGCGCAGCTACTCCGACCCGCACTGGTCGGAGAAGTCCGCGCGCGCCGTGGTGAAGGAGAACGCGACCCTCTTCGGGCTTCAGGTCTTCAAGGAGCGCCCCGTGGCCCTGGCCAGCATGGACCCCGCCCGGGCACGGCTGATGTTCCTGGAGCATGCCCTGGTGCGCGGCGAGTACCGCACCCGGGGGGCGTTCCAGGAGAAGAACCGCCAGGTGTTCGAGCGCGTGGCGCGCCTGCGGGACAAGGCCCGGCGCAGCGAGCTGCTCGACAGCGAGGCGATGCTGACGTTCTTCGACCAGCGCCTCCCGGCGGACGTGACGGACGGAGCGAGCTTCGAGGCCTGGCGCCGCAAGGCCGAGGCGGCCGACCCCGATGTGCTCGTCCTCTCGATGGAGGATGCCCTCTCGCACGACCCAGGCCTGTCCCCAGCGCACTACCCGGACGCCATCACCCTGAACGGCGCATCCGTGCCGGTGACATACACCTTCGACCCCTCGGCCGAGGACGACGGCATCACCCTGAGCGTGCCGCTGCTGCTGCTCGCCCAGTTGGTCCCGGGTGAATTCGACTGGACCATCCCGGGGTGGCAGCGGGAGAAACTCACCGCCCTGCTCGAGCAGATCCCCCGCGCCCAGCGCAAGCAGTTGGGGCCTCTGCCAACGCTGGTCGACCGTCTCGAGAAGGAACTGGTGCCCTTCCGCGGGCCGATGATTCCGGCGCTCGTGCGTGCGGTGTCCCGGCTGTGCGGCGTGGACGTGCCCGAGGAGTCCCTCCGGCCGGATACCGTGGCGCCGTACCTGCGCATCACGCTCCGGGTGCTCGACGAGCGGGGAAAGGAGCTCGCGCGGAGCCGCGACGCCGACGCGCTGCTGGAGCAGTACGGGGGACGCGCACGGGCTGCGCTGCGCAGCGCCGCGCCGACTTCGGACTGGGAGCGCCAGGGGCTGACGACCTGGACCTTCGGCGAGCTGCCCCCCGTGGTCACCCGCCGCGTCGGCGGGCTCGACGTCCGCAGCTACCCCGCGCTCGTCGACCGGGGCGCTGCCGTGGACCTGGTGCTGCTCGAGACATCCTCCGCCGCCGAGGCGGCCACTCGCACAGGGGTCCGCCGGCTCCTGATGCTCGCCGCGCGCGGACACGTGGCCGTCAGCGCCTCGCGCATGCCGCTGCCCTTCCCGTCCCTGGACGGCGCACCGCCCGCGCGGGGCCAGGCCGACGCCTTCCGGGCGCTCGTCCTCGCACGCAGCGTCGACGATGCGTTCAAGCTCGCACCGGGCGCGCCACTGCCCCGCGCGAAGGCGGCCTTCGAGGCGCTGGTCCGTGAGGGCTCACCGCGCATCGAGCCCGCGGCCCGGGACTGGGCGAACGCCGTCGTTGTCACCTCCGCTGAACTCTCCGCGACGCTCGCCGCACTCAAGGCTGCATCAAAGGGGCCGAGCGGCGCGGCGGCCGTGCGGGACATCCGCGCGCAGCTCGGGCACCTGTTCCCCGCGAACCTCATCGAGTGGATTCCCTTCGCGCGCCTGCTGAACTACCCGCGCTTCTTCCGCGCAGCCCAGGCACGGCTGTCTCGTGCGGTGGCGAACCCCGGCAAGGACGCAGGGAAAGCCGCGCCCTTCACCCCCCTGTGGGAGACCTTCCTCGCCAGGCGCGCCACCGTGCGGGACCAGGAGGCGGCACAGGCCCTTCGGTGGGACTTCGAGGAACTCCGCGTGGCCATCTTCGCGCCGGAGGTGACGACGCCCGTGTCGGTGACGGTGGCGAAGGTCGGCGCGGCCCTCGCGGCGCTGCGCTAGCAGCGGGTGGCTGTGCGTCCGTGACGAGAGCATCGGCATCCTCAAGGTGCTCCGCCGTCAAACGTCGCCGTCCTACACAAGCTCAGGTTCCTGCTGAGCGATAAGTCCGAGCCAGCTGGGCGGACTTTTTGGAGAACCGCGACATCCACTTCGACGATGCCCACTCTTGGCTGAGAGTGTCTGCCCAGTCCGCAATCGCCTTGCGCTGCGCGACGCTGAGAGTCGTCAACACAGGGGCCGGATAGTCACCATCAATGCGACAAAGAAAGCCGTGGAGATGAATCCACAGCTCGAAGTCGGTCGAATTCGCCAGCATGACGCGGAGAACCGAAGGCAGGTAGTACAGGACGGCGGCGTCCGTCATGTACGAGAAGTCTTCCATGTACAGCGAGCCAGGGAATGGCTGGGATTCCACGTCGCGCCGCATCTTGCCGAAGAAGTGGTCGACAACGTACTTGGCCTCGATGCCCGGCGGTGCAAGCTCTTCCTCGGTTCGTGGAATGGCCGCATCCCTGAAGGCGAGGTCAATTCCGCGGATGACGTCGTCGCGTTTCAACATGGTCGGCCCGTGATTGTCTCATCAAGGAGAATGAAGAACCAACCGTGAGAAGGAAACGAGCGGAAGACGAATAGGAACTGTGTTGAGGGTTGGGCTGGTGCAGAAGGCCGAGCATGGCTGCTGACAATTTCCGCTCGACAGAACTCGGCTGGCCTCCAGGCGTCCCCGAATCGCATTCTGGAGATGGTTCCAGGGCTTGAAGTACGGCGTTACGTCCGCGATGCACCCCTCCGGGGGACACCAGACTGAACAGAAAGCCTCAAGGCCCACGTCCAGGGGGAGCCGTCACGACGAGTGCCCCCAGACCCAGGTGTCCGGTACGCCCCTTGGACGGGAAATCGCCGGTTCGGCAGGCCGTGGGCCCCCCAGCCAGGGCTCCGCCCTCTGCCCCCGGAATGGCGCGCGGAGGCGTCGTCGTCGCCAGATTCACGAGTCCGCGGAGCGATTCATGTCGATCCCCGTACTGCCCAATCGTCGCGCTCTTGAAGGCGCCCTGCTGGCGTCCCCTCATTCCCAGAGGAGCATCCCATGTCTTACATCGATGGATTCGTCATCGCCGTGCCGACCGCGAACAAGGAGAAGTTCATCGCACATGCCCGCAAGGGCGACCCCGCCTTCATCGGGTACGGTGCCCTCCGCGTGCTGGAGTGCTGGGGAGACGACGTGCCGAGCGGCAAGCTCACCGACTTCCGCAGGGCCGTGCAGGCCAAGGACGATGAGACGGTGGTCTTCTCGTGGATTGAATGGCCCGACAAGGCCACGCGCGACGCTGGCATGGAGAAGATGATGAAGGACCCAAGCATGAGCCCCGAGCAGAACCCGATGCCCTTCGACGGCGCGCGGATGATCTACGGCGGCTTCGCGCCGGTGGTGGTGCTGGACAAGTAATCCGGGCCGGCCCGCGGGGACTCAGGTCAAAATCCGTCCCCGCGCGCCCTCTGCGCCCACCTTGAGCAGGAGCGTGTACAGGCCACCCTCTCCATGCTCGCTGGCGCGAGTCCACTGCAGCCTGCCTTCACACTCAAGGCACCCGAGCGGCGCGGCTGGCACTCCACGAATGGAGGGCACCGCGCCGCTTCCTGTTGGGCGCCCGTAGCGGCGTCACACCCGCCCAGCCCACTCTCGCGGCTCAGCCATACAGCTCGCTCAGCGGTCCCGGCGCGATGCGCGTGCTGCCCTCTTGCCCGAAGGTGTTGAAGTCCGCATCTCCGAACGCGTGGCCAAGCGTGTTGAAGAGGTTGGAGACTTGCCGGTTCCGGGCCGCGTCGTACTTCGGGTACACCACTGTGCGCCCGTCGGTCTTCAGGCCCAGCGCGTTGCCACCCACCACGAGCTTCGGCCACTCACGCGAGGTCGAGTGGTGCTGCTCGCCGTTGTCGGACATGAAGACAATCGCGGTGTGGTCCAGCATCGAGCCGCTCGCGCCGACCTCTGGCGTAGCAGCCAGCGTCCTCGCCAGGTTCGCCACCAACTGCACGTGGCGGCGGGTGACCTCCGCGACGCGATCCCAGTTCTGCCCGGCATCCAGGCCGTGCTGCAGGCTGTGTCGCGCGATGTCGGCCACGTCCGGGCCGTAGGCCACGTCAAAACCCGAGGTGCCCGTCGCCAGTACCACCGTGTTCGTCAGCCCACCCAGGAGGGATGCCGTGGCGATCTGGAACTGCGCCTCGAACCACTTCAGCGAGTCGGGCGGTGAGCCCGCGCCAGTGATGAGCGGGTTGTCCTTCGGCGCCAGCGGCAGGTAGGGCCGCACGCGGTCCGCCATGCCCGCGAGCTGATCCTCCCGCGTGCGCAGCGATTCGAGCGAGGAGAGGTAGCGCTCCAGTTTCAGCCGCTCGTTGGAGTTGCCGCTGAACTCCGCCAGCGCCTTGCGCGAGTCGGCCAGCGCGAAGTCGAAGAGCATCTTGCGATCGCGCCCATTCGTCGAGCCGCCGAGCAACGAGCCGAAGGTGCTGTCGAACGCGAGCGACGGGTTGACGATGATGCCCGCGGGCTTGCGCGGCCCGAGCGCGCAGGTCTCGTAGACAATCGACACCCGCGCGGAGCTGGTGCCCAGGCGCAGCACGTCGAACGGTGCACCACGACGCAGACGAGGGGCGATCACCGCGTCGAAGGTCGCGCCCGCGCCGTTCACCGCGCAGCTCAGCCCACCCGTCCCGCTGGAGTGCCCGCCGCCCGCGATGAGGCTCGAGAGCCCCAGCAGCACGGCGGAGCGGTTCACCAGGTCGATGTTGCCGGAAGATGCCGCCAGCGGCCCGAGGCTGATCGCACTGGCGAGATTGTCGCCCTCACGAACCAGCGGCGCGTCCTTGTACGCGTCCCAGAAGAGGCGATCGGAGGTATTGGCGCGTCCACCCAGCGCCGTGCGGGTGCCCGTGCTCAGGAGCGCGCGGGGGTAGACGCCATTGCATTCGAGGACCAGCACCAGACGCGCCGGCCGCGCTGACGACTGGGCGTAGACGTCGTGGAAGTAGGGCGCGAAGAGGCCGGCGGCCATGCCCTTCAGGACGGTTCGTCGCGAGAACATGGCAGTCACTCTCCAGCCTGCGGCACGCGCCGCGTCTTCCAGGTGTCACTGGTCATCAACGTGGTCAGCATCTTGGAGAACGAGCCGTTGTTCTGATCATAGGCCTGCTCCATCTGCGTCAGCGTGCAGGCGTCGCTCGGGTTCTCCGGGCGGCCCATGAAGTAGCGGAAGGCCTGTCGCATGAAGCAGCGTTTCACGTGCCGCGAGGTCGCCAGGCGCTCGCTCAGCTCCACCGCGTCGCGCACCGTGCCGTCCAGCGCGGGGTCCGGCATCGACGTGAGCGTCGAGCTTCCATCCGGCGTGGTCCAGCCTCCGCTGGGCGAGTGATCCCGCGCGCGCAGGAAACCCGCGTGGTTGTAGATCTCGAAGGGCAGACCGAGCGGCTCCATCAGGCGGTGACAGCCCTGACACTGCGATCCGGCGGTCGCCTCCTGCAAGCGGCGGCGCGCGTTCTTGTCGGCCGCGTGAGCGCCGACCTGGGCTGCCACCTGCACGCTGCTGAGCGGCGGGACGAAGCCGCACAGGAGGTTCTCGCGCACCCACTTGCCGCGATGGACGATGGACGGATCGTCCTCGAAGTTGCCGCCGTGCGCGGCCAGCCACACCGGGTGGGTCAGCACGCCCGCGCGCTCGGTGGCGGGCAGCGTCTTCCAGCGGCCCGCGACGGTCGCCGGGAGGATCTCGCTGACGTTGTAGGGGTGCGAGAGGCCCTTGTGCGAATCGTACGCCGCGTGCTGCATGGAGGGTACGTAGAAGGTGCGCGTGGTGAGCAGATTCGCCAGCACGTCCTGATCCTCGATGACCACCCGCGCGATCAGATCGTCGAACTGCTGGATGAAGGTCGGCTCCAGTGGATGGAAGTTGGTGAGCAGGTTGTCGTACGAGACCGCGCTGATGTAGCCGAGCCCCTCGATTTCGAAGCGCGAGGTCGCCGCCGGAGACTCCTTGAACACCGCGGACACGTGCTCGTAGCCAAGCCACTCGCGGAAGAAGCCCGCGACGCCGTCACCCAGCCAGTACTGCCCGCGCTTGGAGCGCTGCTCCTCGTTGTAGTCCTGCACCAGATCGAAGCGCGGCGTCCCGTTCTGGTTGGCGTCGACTCCGCCCAGGTACTTCTCGATCAGGGCGGTGGTCGTCGCATCCTGCGTGAGCGAGCCGTCCTTCGCGGCGGTGGCCACGTCCGCCAGATGCCCCTCGAGGGGCGCGGAGTAGTGAGGGTACACGAAGCTCGGCGTGGCCGAGGGCGCCCGCCCCGCCAGCGCGTAGGCCAGCTGAGAGCCCAGCTCGAGGCTGGTCAGCTCCACGCGACCGTCGGCCGGCTCGCCGCCCATCTCGCGGCGGAACACGGCGCCGGTCATCATCCACGCGGCGTTGGAGATCCGCGTGATGGAGGCCGCGCGGTTTGTCGGGGAGTTGCTCGGCTCCTGCGCGATGACCTCGGTCGCGAAGGCGGTGAGGCGGGTGAGTTCATCCTCCGTGGGCGGGCGGAAGAAGACGCCGAACTCGAGCATCTGGCCGAGGTGGAAGCGCTTGCAGGTGTCGCTCGGGTTCGCGTCGACGAACATGCAGTTGAAGCGCCTGTCGGTGTAGACACGCTCCATCCGGTTGCCGTCCGGGTAGTTCATCGTCCACGGCGCGGCGGCCTCGCCGACCACCGGCAGGAAGAGCTCCACCGTGGCCTCGTCCAGCGTCTCGTCCGTGGCCCAGGAGCTGTACTGCTCGATGGCGCTGGGATCGAGCGGGTTGTCGTAGAAGCTGAACCCGGTCCAGCTGCGCTCGACCGAGCCACCAACGTTGCGGGTGAACTCGCGCCGGTTCATGCGGCGGATGCGCGTTGACGCATCCGAGCGCACGCCCTCGGTGCAGCTGAAGAGCGTGGACTGTTCGAGCAGGTTGGGCTCGGAAACCACCGTCACGGGTGGGCCGCCCGTGCCACTGCAGAGGGGCATCCCCTCCCCGATCCACGTCTCGAGCGCGGTGAGCTCAGCTGCGCTCGCACGCGCATGCGGGGCCGGCGGCATTGGAGACGCGTCGTCGCGCATGCGGATGAGCGCACGCTGGGCGTTGCTAAGGCTCCCATCCATCGCCGAGCTCACCCGCATGTCGTGCAGGGTGCGCAGCGGCATCGTCGCCCCCTGGGTTGGCAGCGCGCCGTGACAGGTGGCGCAGCGATCGGCGAGCACCGACTGCACCACGCACGCGGCCCCCAAGCCCCCCCCGGGACC
>NZ_JABUMQ010000399.1:0-8977 GCF_013336645.1 Myxococcus sp. CA039A
CCCGAGGAGTCCCCCGCCCGCCGAGTCTTCCTGGAAGTCCCACGGGCTGGAACACACCCATCAACGCATCCGGCCCGACCAGCGTGAGCCGGATGTCTCCCCCGAGGAACTGCACCGGGAGCATATTCCTGTCGCACTTTCGCGGGCCCTGCTGGTCGGCTGTGACACGGCGGCCTTCGCATCGGCCAGTGGCACCGGGCTCGTCACGCTGGTGAAGGGCTCCACGGCGGAGTGTCTCAACACGCTGTTCGGTGTCACGGGAACGCAGGCCGGCCAGGTCTTCGCCGAGAGCAAGATGGTCACCGTCGCCAATGCGCTCACGGTCAACGCCCAACAGTACGTGGGCAACAACACCGCCCAGACGCTCCAGCTCATCCTGTTCCTGCGCGCCGGCTACTACGTGCAGTTCTACCAGTCGGGCTCGGTGGGCAGCTACGGCACCACGCTGCGCAACGCCATCCGCCCGGCGCTCGCGGCCTTCGTCGCCAACAGCCACTTCACGGACAACAACGACGCGCACGGCGCGGTGCTGCAGGAGTTCGTCACCCTCATCGACAGCGCGGGAGAGACCGCCTGGCACATGGGCACCCTCCGGGGCCTGCTGGACCGCTTCAATGACACCACCGTGGCCTCCACATACATGCGCGGCGCCACCAACAGCGTCTTCAACGGCATCTACCGGGGGCAATTCAACACGGACTTCGTCGCGGCCGTGCGGGCGGACATGTCCCTCATCGACTCGCTCGACTCCTTCATCACCCGCACCGAGCACCTGCTGGCCACGTCCAACCAGTACCTCACCGTCAACGCGGCGCGAGAGATGGCTCGCTTCGTCCAGCACTCCGGAACCCTCCAGAACAAGACGCGCCCCCTGGTGAAGGCGGTCATCGACAACCACTCGATGACGGGCCCCACCGCGGGCCTCTGGGTGGGCTCGGCGGAGATGGTCGAGTTCTACGATGGAGCCAACTGCGCCTACTACGGTGTCTGCGACTTCCGGCGGACGCTGGAGCAGACGGTGCTCGGCATCACCCATACGTGTGGCCCCACGCTGCGCATGCGCGTGCAGGACATGACGGCCCCACAGCTCACGCAGAGCTGTGACCAGGTCGCCACGCAGGAGTCCTCCTTCCACGACACGCTGAAGACCCACCGCGTGCCCGTGGCGAGCGACAACAACACGTCCCTGGAGATGGTCGTCTTCGACAGTCGGTTCGACTACCAGACGTACGGCGGCGTGTTGTTCGGCATCAACACCAACAATGGCGGCATGTACCTGGAGGGAAACCCCGCCGCCTCCGGCAATCAGGCCCGCTTCATCGCCTACGAGGCGGAGTGGCTGCGGCCCGCCTTTGAAATCTGGAACCTGCGGCACGAGTACATCCACTACCTGGACGGCCGCTTCAACATGAAGGGAGACTTCACCACGAGCATCAGCCAGCCCACCGTCTGGTGGATCGAGGGCCTGGCCGAGTACATCTCCAAGAAAAACGACAACGCCAACGCGGTGGCCCTGGGCCGGGGCAAGACCTTCCAGCTCAGCCAGATCCTGCGCAATGACTACAACAGCAGCACCGACCGCGTGTACTCGTGGGGCTATCTGGCGACGCGCTTCATGTTCGAGCGCCACTCAGACCAGGTGGACACCTTCGTCGACCAGTTCCGCGCGGGCAACTACAGCACCTATCGCCAGTCCCTGGACGCATTGGGCACGGCGAACGACGTGGAGTTCCACCAGTGGATCGACTGCGTCGCGACGGCCACGGACCCGAGCATCTGCATCCCACCCGGCTCCGGACCCGGCCCCACCCCGCCCTGCACGGCTTCCAACCCCATGGGACTGGACAACGGCTGCTATCGGGGCCCGCTCGCCTCCACCGGCAGCGTGCACTACTTCTACCTCTATGTGCCCCCCGGAGCGAGCAACCTGCGCCTCAAGGCAAGCGGCGGTACCGGCAACGCGGACCTGTACGCCCGCGCCGGCACGTGGCCCACGACAACGGTGTACGACTACCGGCCCTACCTTCCGGGCAATGACGAGTCGGTGGAAATCGCCTCACCCGCGACCGGAGGCTATTACTACCTCATGCTCGTGGCCCGCCCGGCCTACGCAGACGTGAAGTTGGAGGCCCACTTCGACAGGGCGCCCTGACGAGGAAAGGGCAGACTCCCGGGTGGGCGTGAAGCCACCTGGGAGTCCCTCCTCCGTCAGCACACCGGGGTGATGACAGTCACCGAGGCGCGAAATGTGCGCGAGGATTTATCCTCCACAGCGAGGCCGTGAAGGGAACAGTGCGGCGGCCTGATTGTGAAACCCTTCCACCTCTACTGTCTCCGCGGCTTCCCTTGCGCGGGGCAGTGCCATTCGTTCAACCTCTGATGGCAGACACCGGGACACGAACCGCGAGCCCCCACGGGCTTCAACCGACTCGTGATGTCTGGAAAGAGGAGTGAATGGCAGTGGGACACTTCGATATCGCGGGCAAGGTGGGTTTCATCACGGGAGCCTCGCACGGACTGGGGAGGCACTTCGCAACCATGGTGGAGCGCATCCCCCAGCGACGCACCGGCCACTTCGAGGAGCTGGATGGGCCCCTGTTGCTGCTCGCCTCGGAGTCCTCTCGCTACATGATGGGGAGCGTGCTCACCGTGGATGGTGGTTACACCAGCGTCTCCGCGGCATAGGGGTGAGTGGCTCCCCGCGCCGCAACGCTCACTTCGCGCCGGGCACCGCCCGCGCGACGAGCATGGAGCGGTAGGTCGCCCGGTATGCCCAGGCCAGATAGAGGTGGAGGGCCAGGACGACGACGGTCATCCCGATGCCGGTCGGGGCGAGGAAGGCATGGAATGCGACGATGTTGACGACGACGGGCGCGAGGAGGGCCAGCGCCAGCGGCACGAAGCGGTTCGTCAGCAGCAGCAAGCCCACGAGCACCTCGGTGCCCTTGATGAGCGGCATCATGTAACCCGACTTCATGAGCGCGATGCTGAGCGCCATGGCGCCTTCGGGAATGGGCTCGGAAGGCGGCGGGATGAAGTTCAGGAAGCCGTTCAGCCCGAAGACGAAGAAGAGGAGCCCCAACAGGACCCTCGCAACGGTTGGAAGGTGGCGAGCAAACGACTTCGTGTCCTGGCCCGCTCCGGTGACCTCTGCGTTCAGCGTCGTTCCCGTTCCCATGGCGTAGTCCTCCTCGGTGTCACTTCAGGTTTGGTGGCAAGGCTCCTGGACCGCCCCGGGGGCGCTGCCTCTACCCTCGCGACGAACGGCCTTCCGGGAGATCGACACGGCGGCGATTTCATCCAGGTGCCCTCGGCAAGTCCTCGGAATAACAAGGGGCCTGGTGACTGTCGCCCCGATGCCGATGGAGAGCGAGCGCCACGTCCAGTTTCGGCTCGGGCTCCGTGCGCAGAGGGGATGGGACTCGTCGTCTCCTCGGAGTGGACTCGCTCCGCGTCGAGGTCTGCCCTTGCGTGCATGTATCTCCCGGGGTTCAGTGAGGGGTCATGGCCTTCGCCCCGTGGCTGCCCGTGCTTGTCACCCTTCACTCCGTGCCACCCGCCGCCGCACGCGCCGAGCCTGCGCCTGCCGCCTTCTCGAGCTGGTTCGACGCGCGAGCGAAGGAGGAGCAGCCAAAGGTCCTGACGCGATACCAGGTGGACCTCGACGGTGATGGGCGCGAGGACGAGGTGGTCTGCTATTCCCTGGTGAAAAGCGACGAAACGAGGCGCGGGGATGGAGCCCCGGTCACGCTGGTGGGGCTGGCCAGCGGAGAGCGCTTCGCGATGAACACAGGTGTGGGATTGGACGTCGAACTGGGCTGCCCGTCCCCCACCCCGGAAGCGTCAAACACGGGCAAACCGGTCCTGCTGCTGCCACGAACCGGGATGAGAAGTTCGTCATCGGTGTCGCTGCGCTTCGACCGGAATGGCCCGTTGCTCGTGGCGAGCCACGTGACGACATATTCCAGTTCGAACCGCATGGACCTGCTGACCCAGCGCGCCCAGACCTACAACTACACGGCGCCGACCTCGGAGGAACAGGACCCCGAGGGGAATGAGACCCGGTGGGAAGGCCCGGGGCAGGTGGTGACGGGCCTGGAGTCGACGGTGCTTCCGACTCCGGGAAAGGTCACCTGGGGCCAGAAGAACTGGAAGGGACTCGAGGATGCGGACCTGACGGTGAGCCTGCGTCGCCGGGGCGACCTGATGGGGGTCAGTGTCCGGCTGAAGGATGACAAGACAGTCGTTGCCGCAGATGCCAGTCCCAAGGCCATCCTCGCGGCGGACCACCTCGAGCTGCGCTGGTCGGAGTGGGGCACCACCAAGCGCATGGAGAATCGACCGGTGGAGCTGGGGGTCGCGCGCAACGCGTTGGGGGTGCCCGTGACCACGTGGTTCAAGCCTCCCAAGAAAAAGGACACGCCACCACCGACGATTCGGTGGACCTCCCCGGAGGCCATCGAGGTGGAGCTGCCCCTGGACTGGTTCATGCCGCCGCCGGCGAAGCGCACCTATTACGATCCAATGACCTATATGCCCTGGTTCTCGGTGTTCTTCTCCGATGGAGATGGGAAGGGTCAGGAGACGCTGGTGAATGTCTTCCCCAAGGTGCTCTTCGTCGCCGAGCCGGGGCGCCCCTTTCCCACGGTGGAGCAGAACGTCCAGCCGTGGGCGCGGGTGGAAGCTGGCGCCACGCTGCTCATGCTCACACAATGATGGAGACGGAGCCGCGAGGGCCTTCCCCCGTCAGGGACCGACGACCGCCAGGGCGCTGCGTTCGAAGTCGATGACCCGCCGGGCCACGTCACGCACGTGGTCGGCCGTCACCTCGGAGACCCGCTGCGCGTAGTGCTGGAAGTTCTCCTGTCCGACCCCGAGACACCCATCCATCGCCAGCATCGCCGCACGAGCGGCGTTGCGCTGCAGCCCCAGCTCATGCGTGCCGATGAGGTGCTGGCGCGCCCGCTCCAGTTCCTCTTCGCTCACCCGTTCGTCCCTCACCCGCTCCAGCTCGGAGCGGATGGCCACCAGCGCCGCTGTCACCTTCTCCGGGCTCGTCCCCATGTAGATGGCGAGGTAGCCAGGGTCCACGCCTTCCATGCTGTAGCTGTTCACGCTGTAGGCCATGGCGCGTTTGTCACGCAGCTCGCGGAACAATCGCCCGCCCTGCCCCGCGAGCAGCGTGCTGAGCACCTTCAAGGCGTGGCGCCACGAATCGGTCACCCGTGCCCCCTGGAAGCCCAGCGCCAGATGGGTCAAGGAGCGCGCGAGCACCTGCCTGTGCTCGCGAGGCGACTCCGGAAGCGGCTCCGGCGCCACAGGGGGCGGTGCGGCCAGCGCGCCCGAGGCGTCGCCGAACAGCTCATGCGCCCGCTCCAGCACCTCCTCCGCGCGCACGTCCCCCACCACGCTCAGCACCATCTGCGCGGGGTTCATGTAGGCCGCGTGCCAGGCGCGCAGCGACTCGGGGCCCAGTCGCGCCACCGCGCTGCTCTCCCCTGACACCGGCAACCGGTAGGGATGCGTGCGGTAGAGCGTGCTCGCGAGGACATCGAACACCCGGCCCTCGGGCTTGCCATCGCGAGTGCCCAGCTCCCTGGACAAGTTCCCGCGTTCGCGAGCCACCTCACCCTCGGAGAACAGCGGGGCGCGCAGGCAGTCCGCGAAGAGACGAAACGCGGGCTGGAAGTGGCGTGACAGGAACTCGCCGCGAAGCTCCACCAGGTTGCGCCCATGGGCCCCCTGGAGCGAGCCCGCCATGGCGGTGACCTGCCGCGCAACCTCCTGTGCATCGCGAGTGGCCGTGCCACGCGTGAGGCAGCGACCAAGCAACGTGGTGAGCCCGTTGGTCTCCGCGGTCTCGTAACGCACGCCGCCCGCGAAGCAGGCTCGCATCGCGACGAGCGGCACCGCGCGCGACTCCAGCACCAACACCCGTGCCCCCGAAGGCAGTCGCGACTCCACCAGCCCTTGAGCCGTCTCGGTCGTCTTGCGCCTCACGAGCCGAGGCAGCGGCGCTGGCCCTCCACGCACCGAGGCTGGCGCGCGCCCCCGTGACGCACCGTCGTGCGCGGCGTGCATCAACATCACCTCCGCCCTCTCGGTGGAGAAGTCGCAGCCCTGGGGGAGCAGCCCCGTGAGGACAGCCCGGTCGAAGCGCAGGTAGCGCTCCGCCACCTCATGCAATCGCTCCGGGGTGAGCCGAGCGATGGCCTCGTGGTAGCGCGCCTCCGCCTCCAGGCCGCCCAGCATGAACTGGTAATAGCCCAGCCGCCGCGCCAGCTCCTGCACCTCCTCGCGCTGTTGCACGGCCCGCGCCTCGAAGTGGGCCTGCAACATCGCCAGCTCCTCGGCGGGCACCGGCTCCGCGCGCAGCCGGGCCAGCACCCGCAGCTCCTCCTCCACCGCCTCCGCGACCTGGTTCGGCGCGAGCGTGAACCGGAGGGAGAAGAGCCCGGGGTCCAAGGGCGTATAGGACGAGGACTCCAGCGCCCTGACGAGGCCCTGTCTCCGTTTGCATTCCCGGATGACCCGCGAGCGCTCTCCCTGCCCCGTCAGCAGCGCCAGCACGTCCAGCGCCGGCACGTCCGGATGCGCGACGTCCGGGATGGAGAAGCCCAGATGCAGCCATGCCTCCTTCGCGCCATCTTCTCGCAGACATATCCGCGGCGCGGTGCGCTCCGGCTCGGCGGGACGCCGCAGCGGCCCCGAGTGGTGCTGCCCCCAGTCACCGCCAAGGAGTTCGTCCACCCATTCGCGCAGCCGCGACTCGTCGAAGTCGCCCGCGAGACTGAGCACCAGGTTTCGCGGGGTGTAGTGCCGCGCGTAGAACTCGAGCACCCGCTCCCGGGTGAAGTCGCGCACGCTCGCGGCCGTGCCAATCACGGGGCGTCCATAGGGATGCTGGGGGTAGGCGGTGGTGAACAACTGTCGCGAGGCCCGCCGCGCGGGGAGGTCCTCGTTGCGTTTGATCTCCTCGCACACCACCTCGATTTCTCGCGCCAGCTCTCCCGCGTCGAACGAGGAGCCACGCACCGCGTCCGCGAGGATGTCCAGTCCCAGCCGGGCGAACCGACTGGCGATGACGACATGGAAGACGGTCTGGTCGTAGCTCGTCCAGGCGTTGATCTGCCCACCATGGGCCTCCACCGTGCGAGCGATATCCCCGGGTGCCCGACGCGATGTCCCCTTGAAGAGCATGTGCTCGTGCAGGTGGGCCAGGCCCAGTTGGTCGGGCCGCTCGTCCGCGCTGCCGGCCCGGACCCAGACCTGGAAGGCGACAGCGCGTGCGGTGTCTCGTCGCTCGAAGACGACGGTGAGCCCATTGTCCAGCGTGTACGTTTGAGCCGTCAGGGTCCTAACCTCCCACCATGGCCTGGCGCTTGAGCAACAGGCGACGGCGCCACGCGAGCCCCAGCGCCAGCGCGGTCCCCGATAGCAGGGCAAAGGCGAAGCTCACCGCGAAGGCCCGGGGGATGCCCAGCGACGTCCCCAGCGTTCCGCCCAGGAGCGCGCCCAGCATCGTCGAGACCTCGGGCATCAGGCTGATGACGGCCATGACCCGGGCGAGCGCGTTGGAGGGCACCTGTCGGGGGACCTCCGCGAAGAGCGTGATGAGCAGGAGCGAGGCGCCGAAGCTGCCCATCAACTCGTAGTTCAGGCACGCCACCAGTCCCAGCGCCCCAGGCCGGGCCAGCGGCAGCAGCGCGAACGAGCCAGTGAGCAGGGCCACGGCCACCGCCACGGTCCACTGCGCTCCCAGGCGCCGGTGGAAGGTCCCCACGAGAAGGCTGGCGACGATGCCCCCCACGGAGCCCACCCCGACGATGGGGCCGATGAGCGACGGCGACATGCCCAGGTCCCCGGACATGAAGAGGACCAGCAGCGCGGAGACCACGCCATTGGCCAGGCAGAGATACCCGACGATGACGAGCCCCAGGCCCAGGAAGGGCCGCTGGAGCAGCAGCGAGAATCCCAGGGTGAGCCCCTTCAGGCTCGCCGTGTTCCTCGCCGGGACATGCTGCGGCTTGCGGGGGACCCGCACGGCCACGGTCAGCAGCGCGGCCACCGCGAAGGAGGCCGCGTCCACGAGCAGCGCCACGGGCGCCGAGAGCACGGAGACGAGCAGGCCCCCCAGGCTGC
This sequence comes from Myxococcus sp. CA039A, assembly GCF_013336645.1. Taxonomy (NCBI): domain Bacteria; kingdom Pseudomonadati; phylum Myxococcota; class Myxococcia; order Myxococcales; family Myxococcaceae; genus Myxococcus; species Myxococcus sp. CA039A. The sequence continues at coordinate 8,143 of NZ_JABUMQ010000399.1, forward strand.
GCCCCGAGACGTCCGCCAGGTTGCGCGTCACGCTGAACCGGCCATTGGCCTCCACCAACTGCCCATCCCCCACCACAGCGGGGAGGATGGGCGCGGCGAACATCCCGCCGATGGCGCTCACCGAGGTCAGACAGAAAGCCATCCCCAGGAGCAACCCGAAGCTCAACAGGCCCATCCACCAGAGCAACGGAATGGAGGCGATGAGCAGGCTGCTCGTCATGCTGCACGCCACCAGGACGGGCACCTGACGCGAACTCGCATCGGCCCACGCCGCGGCGGGGAGCCGCAGCAGCAGGGTCGGCGCAATCTCCACGGCCATCAGCAACCCCATCTGCTGGGGCGTGAGGTTCAGGATGGTCACCGCGACGAGCGGCAGCGCCACCTTGGTCACCGCCGAGCCCGTCAACGTGACGGTCTGCGCCGCCCACAGCCGCAGGAAGGTGGCGTTGCGCCAGAGACCGGGCGGAGGGCCCGGGCTCATCCCGCCCGCTGGGTCCGCGTGGAGGCCTTCAGGCGATCCGGCAGCGGGCACACCTCCCGCATCTCCTCGTCGCCGGTCAACCCGCAGCAGTTCCCGTCGATGTCCTCGTTGAAGACCAGCTTGGGGTGAGGCACCTGCGAGGGTTTGAGATTCAGCAGGTCCAACGGCACCTGGTCGTCATCCACCCACACCTGCCCTCCCGGGGAGATGAGGTCCATGTGGATGGGCGAGTAGTAGTCCAGGACATGGATGCTCTGGTTGTGCTGGCCAAAACCCAGGTGCACGCCCGGATGACGTTCGTTGATGTGAGAGTTCATGGAGATGAACTCCCCCAGCCCTCCGTTCGTCCCGAAC
>NZ_JABUMQ010000039.1:0-46766 GCF_013336645.1 Myxococcus sp. CA039A
CAGACTCCAACCACCGCGCCTCTGGCCACTTCGCCGCCGCCCCCGTGTACCCAATCACGTCATGCCCCGCGAACCCCGTGGCCGGGTCCGCCAACCCCCGGCGCGCGACGTACGCCTCCGACGCATAGAGCGAAATCGCGATGTCCCCCACCTTGCGCGCCACCAGCGATGCCTCGCTCGGCCGCGTCAGCCTCACCGCCACGTCCGCCTCGCGCCGGGTCAAATCCAGCGCGCCGTAGTCCGTGAGGAACCGCACCTCGATGCCCGGATGCCGCTCCCGGAACGGCGCGAAGCGCGGCAACAACGTGTTCACCGCGAACGCCTCCGTCGTCGTCACCCGCACCACGCCCTCCAGCCGCGCGTCCTCCCCTCCCGCTCGACGCTCCACCGCGAGCATCGCCCCTTCCATCTCCTCCGCGGGCCCCTGGATGCCTCGCGCCGCCGCCGTCGGGACGAGCCGCCCCGGAGTCCGCTCGAACAGCCGCGCCCCCAGCGTCTCCTCCAACACGGCCAGCCTGCGCCCCACCGTCGTCGCATCCACCTTCAGCGCCCGCGCCGCGCCCGCGAGCGTCCCCTCTCGCGACACCGCCAGGAAGTACCGCAGGTCGTTCCAGTCCAGCATGGTGCCCTGCAATCTCGCAGCCCCTCCCTGCAACCTCCAGCGTTTCCGCAGGCCGCCTCCTGGCGCATTCATGGCGTCACCGGAAACAGGCCGCGACTCGCGGTCTCCCGAGCCACCCACGGAGTCTCGCCATGCGCATCCTCGCCATTGCCCTCGTCACCCTCTGCGCCGCCGCGTGCGGAGGAGCGAAGTCCCACGTCCGCCCCCAGGACCTCGCCGGCACCTGGGACAGCGCCACATGTGAAGCCGTCCCCAACGGCGACGGTTCGAACAACTACCTCCAGCGCCACTTCCAGCTCACCGAGTCCGACTGGACGCTCCGCCTGGACTTCTTCCGCGACGCGGGTTGCCAGACGAAGTTGTTCACCGCGCGCGTCGTCGGCCCCTACAGCCTGGGACAGGATTCGGAGAAGGTGTCGGGCGCGACCGAGGGCACCTTCACCTTCGGCGAGCGCTACCTCACCGCGCACCTGCAGCCGCTGGCGGACGTCTTCACCCAGTCGGGCTGCGGCACGGGCGCGTGGACGGTGGGCGTGGAGCAGCCCGTCCCTGGCGCGTGCTTGTCATTCAAGCCGCTGACCGAGTGCGGCAGGGACCACGACGTGGTGAAGGTGGAAGGCACCCAGCTCTTCTTTGGCCAGCGCCCCGCCGACAATGACCTGTGCGCCCCGGAGAAGCGTCCGCAAGCCCTGGCCACCCACCCCGTCGTCAAGCACTGAAGCGCGTCAGCCCTGGCATGGGATGCGCCGTCGCGGCCGTACGGCGATGACGGCGCCCCTGAGGTGACGGTGCGCGTGGGTCCGCCCCCCACGCGGCGTCGGACTCCCCAGGCCCCGGACGCGTTTTCAGGCGCGGCCCGGGGTCTTCGTCCGTCCCGCGCAAATGCTCGGAACCCAAAGCAAGACATCGACTCTCCTGACTCTGGCGCCCTATGCAGGGATGGCTTGGAGCGCGAGACACGCTGACGCATGCTCGCGCGCGGCCATGGCTTCTCGATTCGTCCTCCGGTGCCCCTCGCATCTCCTCGCGGCAGCAAAGGGAGGGCGCTCATGACGGGCGCGCTGCGCCGGGCGCTGCGCGAGATGGCCGGCGGACTGCCTCGCACGTACTGGGTGCTGTGGGTGGGCACGCTGGTCAACCGGCTGGGCAGCTTCGTCGTCCCCTTCCTCGCGCTGTACCTCACGCGCGAGCGGGGCTTCAGCGTGGAGCGCGCGGGGCTCACCGTGTCGCTCTACGGCGTGGGCGCGGTCATCGCGAGTCCCCTGGGCGGCATGCTCGCGGACCGCGTGGGCCGCCGCATCACCCTGGCCGGCGGACTGTGGCTGGGCTCGGTGGGCATGCTCTTGCTCGGCTTCGCGCGCGAGCCCGCCGCCATCGCCGCGGCGGCCTTCTGCCTGGGCATCTGCGGAGAGGTCTACCGTCCCGCCGTGTCCGCCGCCGTCGCGGACGTCGTCTCCCCCGAGGACCGTCAGCGCGCGTTCGGCCTGCTCTACTGGGTCGTCAACGTGGGCTTCGCCATCGCCCTGCCCATGGCCGGACTGATGGTCCGCTACGGCTACCTGACGCTCTTCATCGTCGACGCCATCACCACCTTCACCTATGGCTGCTGCATCTGGCTGCTCCTGCCGGAGACGCGCCCCGCGAAGCCTCCGGCCACGTCGGACACCCAGGCACCGGGCGCCATGGGCTCCCTGCTGGCCCCCTTCCTGGACCCGAGCTTCGTCGCCTTCGCCGTCCCCTACTTCGGCGTGGCGCTCATCTTCTACCAGAGCCAGGTGTCGCTCCCGATGGACCTGAGCTCGCGCGGGCTGACGGAGGCGCAGTTCGGCGCGGTGCTGTCCGTCAACGGCCTGCTCATCGTCGCGCTCCAGCCCTTCACGAACCCGGTGCTGCGCCGCCTGCGCCGCGCCCAGGCGCTGGCCCTGGCCGCGGTCCTCACCGGCATCGGCTTTGGCCTGCACGCGCTGACGGGCAGCGTCGCGCTCGCGGCCCTGGCCGTGGCCATCTGGACGCTGGGAGAGATGGCCCAGGCCCCCGTCGCGCCCTCCGTCGTCGCGGACCTGGCCCCGTCCGGACTGCGCGGCAGCTACCAGGGCGCGTACCACATGCTCTGGGGCCTGGCGTCCAGCGCCGCGCCCGCGCTCGGGGGCTGGGTGCTCGGCCGCGCCGGCACGTCCGCGCTGTGGCTCGGCTGTCTCGCGCTGGGGCTCGTCTGCGCTGTCTGGCAGCTGGCCATCGCGGGCCCCCGGCGCCGACGCCTGGACTCGCAGCGCGCGGTGCGCACGGACCTGAGTCCCCTCATCGACTGAAAGCGCCACGCCACGAAAACAACGGGCGGCCTCCCGCGAGGGAGACCGCCCGTGTTCCACACCGGAAGCCGGAAGCGACTACGGCTTGGTGTAGTTGATGGCCAGGTTGTACGTGGCCGCCGTGTAGCCGCGAACCATGACGTACGCCGTCGTCTGACCCGCGGGCACCGTCAGCTCGCACGTCTCCGTGGCGCCCGTCTGGAACGGACGGCAGTTGTACGTGGCGGTGGTGGGCGCCGCGCCAAAGCGGACGTAGAGGTCCGGGTCGCCCGTGCCCGTCATCGCCACGCGGAAGGTGGAGCCGGCCAGCACGCTGTACGCGGGGAAGTTCACGTTGGTGTTCGCCGCGACGCTGCCCGTCTTGCTGTCCGTGGCCGGCGTGCCGCCCGCCGCGGGCTTGGTGTAGTTGATGGTCAGGTTGAACGTGCCCGTCGCATAGCCACGCACCATGATGTACGCCGTCGTCACGCCCGCGGGCACCGTCACGTTGCAGGACTCCGACGCGCCGCTCAGGTAGGGACGGCAGTCATACGTCGTCGTGGTGGGGACCGCGCCAAAGCGCACGTACAGGTCCGGGTCGCCCGTGCCCGTCATCGCCACGCTGAAGCTGGTGCCGGCCACCACGTTGAAGGGGCCGTAGCTGGTGTTGCTGCCCGTCGCCACGGAGCCCGAGCGGGTCTCCGTCGTCGGCGTGCCCGTGCCCGGACCCGGCGGCTCGGGGTCCGTGCCACCCGGCGCGCCGTAGAGCGCCACGGCGCCCTGGATGTCCTTGGCCGTCAGGACCAGGTCACCCGTCTGCGAGCCGTTGCACTGGGGATAGTGCATGACGGACGCGGAGTCGTACGTCGTCAGCGCGCGCCAGTTGTTGTCCTCGAAGCACGTGCCCGACTCGGGGCGGGTGTGCTCGTGGCGGAAGCCCAGCGTGTGGCCCAGCTCGTGGCGGATGATGCCCGTCAGCGTCCAGGGCGACGTGTTGCCAAAGCCCGTGTTGTCGATGAGCACGTTGCGGTTGGCGCGGGTGTCGTTCGGGAAGAACGCGCGCGCCAGGTACTGGCCACCCGAGTTCACCGGACGCACGTCGAACACCACGTTCGCGTTGCTCGCGGTGCAGCTGGCGTCCTGCGCGCTGACGTAGACGAAGTCGACGTTGGCCGCCGCTTCCCACGCCGCCGCCGCGTTCGCCATCGCCTGCACGGCCGCGTTGTAGTTGGAGCCGAACGTCGTGCTCACGCAGTAGGTGATGTTCTTCTTCTGCGTCGCGTTCCACGCGGCATCCGCGCCGCCGGCCGTATGGACGATGAGCTGCCCGTTACGAACGTTGTTCTCGTAGAACTCGCGCAGCAGCTTCTCGTTGGCGAACGTCGTGTCGCCATCCGCGATGAAGATGCCGGTGTCCGGCTCCTGGTAGACGACCGAGAGGAACTGCTCCCACGACATCCCCTGGCCAACGGCCTCGGGGGCGGGGGTGGACCCTTCGCCGCCACCACAACCGGCCAGCAGCGCCAGGCCCGCGAGGGCACCGATCAACTTGGACTGGGACATGAACATCCTTCTTGCAGAGGGGGTACTGCCAGAGCTCCCACAGCTCGGGGACCGGCGACGAAGCAGCCGCCATGCCAAGCCCGCAACTAGTGGATTTCCCTCACGCTTTTCACGGAAACGCTGGAGATACCCGGAGCACGCTGACTCCACGTTTCACGCCCCGGCTGTAAAACCCCGTAACATTCCGAAACAAAACTCCTTTGATTTCAAATGTTTGGAACGCCGCGGCGGAGGTGTCCAGGAAGAGGACACCCCCGTTGTAAAGTGTCGCGGGTCAGGCCGGACTACAGGCCCAGGAGCGTCTCGGGGCGGTTGAGGCCGCGGGCGCGGGCCAGGGGCTGGAGGACATCCGGCGGGGGCGCGTCCGCGGTGAGCAGCAGGGCTCGCACGGCGGTCTCCACCACGTCCTCGGCGCCGGGGCGCACCATGCCGCGGCGGGCATCTTCCACGCGCTTGCCACGGTACGCGTCGAAGCGCTCCTTCACGCGGCGAGCCAGGTCGGAGACGGCCTTGTCCCCCACCTCCACGCGCAGCTCCAGCTCGTTGCGCAGTTGCACCGGGTCCGCCAGCACGCCGTACCTGTCGTAGCCCTTGTGCGCCATATCCTCGTGCGTCACCGCGAAGTCGTCGGTGTGGGGCGCGGGGACCTGGGCCTTGAGCAAATCGCGCATCACCGCGGTGACGGAGGCCGTCACGGTGAGGCGGTGCAGCTGCACGTCGTAGACGAAGTCGGAGAACATGGGCTCCTCCACGGTGACGGGCTCGCGGAACGTCGTATCGCGGTGGCGCTGCACCTCGATGCGCTGCGACTCCGACTTGTCCAGGGCGGCCTCCAGCTTCGTCTCCTTGTCCTTCACCGCCACCACCATCAGCGTCAGCAGCTGCTCCTCCTTCGCGCACAGGCCGCTGGCGCAGCGCGCGGGGCTGCACTCGCCGGGCAGCGTGCCGGGCTTCTCCGCCTCGCGCGCGGCCTCGCCACACTCCTGCAGCGCCTCCAGGCACTCGCGGCGCTCGCGCTCACGGCAGCGCTCGGCGCCCGCGCGCAGCAGGTTCATCTCCGTCTGCATGCGCAGGTACTCGCGCAGGGCGGCGGCCTGCTTGCGGTCCACCTCCTCCTGGGCGCGCTCGGACTGGAGCAGCTTCGTCTCGAAGCCGGCGCGGCGGGGGTTGGGCACGGACGTCTTGCCGGCGAGGTAGCGGTGCGAGCGCTGCGAGTCCTCCACCGCCTTGAGGGGCAGCACCCGCTCCAGGGACAGGTCCAGCTTCACGCCCTCGCGGCCCTCGGGGGCCTCCGTCACCACGCGCAGGGGGAGCTGGGTGGGGAGCATGGCCGCGAGCCTGCCGGCCGCCAGCCGCTGCGCCACGTCCGGCGCTCCGGCGTTGTCCTCCACCGGCGTCGCGACGACGAGGAAGGCGACCTCGTCGCGCAGCTTCTGCCGCACCGCCTCCGCCCGCTCCCGCGCGGCCGTCGCGCCCACGCGCTCCTGGTCCGCGCGCACGTAGGCCACAAGCGCGTTGCCCAGCTTGCCGGCCTTCTCCAGGCCGTCTCCGGTGTTGAACCAGCGCTTCGCCCACGCCACCTGCACCAGGTCCACGCCCTTCTTCGCGCCCGCGTGGTCCGGCGCCACCGACAGCACCGCGTCCAGCTCCGCGCGCGCCTCCTGGAGCTTGTCCGCCTTCAGCGCCTCCAGGCCCGCCGCGACGCGCTCATCCAGCGTCACCCCCAGAAGCTCTCGCGCGGCCGTGTTCTCCGCGTCCAATTCCAGCGCGCGCACCAGCCGCTTCATGGCGCCATCCAGGTCCCCCGCGTCGTGTACGCCCCGGGCCTCCTCCAGCACCACCTGGCTCCACGCGCGGCGCACCTCGCGCAGCTTCACCGTGATTTCGGACGCCTCCGGGTCCGCGGCGAGCGCGCGCAGGTAGGCCGCCTCCGCCTCCGCCCACTTCTGCTGCTGGCTGGCCGAGTCGCCCTCCTTCACGGCGCGGGAGAAGGCCGAACAGGCCGTCAGGACGAGCAGCGAGGCCAGGGCCAGGGCGCCGAGCACGCCACGAGATGCGCCAGGAGCCGAACGAAGGGGACGAAGGGGGGCGGACACGCCTCGCATCTTCCGGGAAAGCCGGCACCGGGTGAAGTGTTCGCATGTCGACGCCCCCTGCCTGGCCCCCTCGGCGGGCTTGTCGGGCGTGATCCACCACCCGTCGCGCCTCGGAGGCGCCCCGAGCCCGGTCCCCCGCCCCACGGCCGGACGGCCGGCGTGGATGGCAACCCCTGCTGCTGGCCTTTATGAGGTTCGCCGTGAATCGCGCGGGCCTGGGAGTCCGCCCCGGGAATGACGCGTCGCAACAGCCGGTAGACGATTCAACGCACCCACGAGGGGGGCAAGAGAGACAACATGTCCTGTCCACAACCGCGTCCCACAGAGTTCCGCCTGCCCATGCGCGCGGAGTCCTTTTCCGTCGAGGACCACCGCAACGTGCACTGCCGCTTCTATGGCGGCTGCATCGACATGGCGGTGCGTGAGGACTGGGACAGCTTCACCTGCGCCAAGTGCCCCATGTTCCAGCAGGACGCCGCGCCGGGCGCGGACCAGTACGCCTTCAACCAGCCAGCGGACACGGGCAGGCCCTAGCCCGGTTCGAAGAGCAGCCGACGTGCCGGCCCTCCACCTTCGCGTGGAGGCCGGGACGAGGCGCACCGCCTCCGGGGTTCTTGCCCAACGGTGGCGGTGGGAAGCCCGGACCCGCGCGCCGCTTGAGCCCTTCTCCTCCGGTCTTCGCGAGCCTTGCGCATGCCTTATCGCCCCGTGGTCGTCCTGGCCGAGGATGATGGCCTCCTCAGAGACGCAATGGCCGAGACCATGGAGCTGGAGGGCTACCGGGTCCTCGCTTGTGAGAACGGCTTCACCGCGTTGAAGGCCTTCTTCTCCGAGCCTCGCGTGGACGTGCTGGTGCTGGACTGGCTGCTGCCCGACATCGAGGGCCAGGACCTCATCCGGATGCTGCACGCGCAGCGCTCGCTGGTGGAGCTGCCCATCGTCCTGACGACGGGGCTCGACCTGGAGCTGCCCAGCTTCGAGGGAGCGGTGTGCCTGCTGCGCAAGCCCTTCGCCCCAGGTGAGCTGTCGCGAATCCTGCACCGCCTCACCCAGCCGGGCCCGCCTCCGGCCACCGTGGCGCCCCGCGACCAACGCGTGGCCTGACGCCCGCTTCCGTCCCCGCCCGGCACGCCCCATCTTCGCGGACAGCGGGCCCGAGGGCACTGCCCGCCCTCGTCATGAAAGAGCATCGCGTCACCACGTGGCTGGAGCTCCAGGACTCCCTGTTCTCCGACTCCTGGAACGAGGCGCTCGGCCGTCACCGCTCCAACTTCGTCTTCCGGGGCATGCCCCATGTCGAGCACGACCTGTCCACCGCGCTCAACCGCCAGGGCATGTTCATCCGCCAGGAGCGCGACCTCCTGCGCGCCTTTCGCAAGTACGCGCGGGGCACGCCTCGCGAGCCCCTGGACTCCGTCTGGGATTGGCTGGCCCTGGCCCAGCACCACGGCCTGCCCACGCGGATGCTCGACTGGACGTTCAGCCCCTACGTCGCGCTGCACTTCCTCACCGAGGACAGCGAATTGGCCGGCGCGGACGGCGTGGTGTGGTGCGTGGACTACCGGGAGACGAACCGCCTGCTCCCCCGCCCCCTCAAGGCGCAGCTGCGCAAGGAGGGAGCGGACGTGTTCACCGGGGACATGCTGGCGGCGGCGGCCGGCTCCATGGCGGAGCTGGACCGGCTGACCCAGCACCCCTTCGTGCTCTTCTTCGAGCCGCCGTCGCTGGACGCGCGCATCGTCAACCAGTTCGCCCTCTTCTCGGTGATGAACGGGCCGGACCTGCGCCTGGACACCTTCCTGGAGAAGCAGAAGCAGGGCGTGCGCAAGCTCATCATCCCCGCGGCCCTGAAGTGGGAGGTGCGGGACAAGCTGGACCAGGCCAACGTCACCGAGCGCGTGCTCTTCCCCGGCCTGGACGGGCTGAGCCGCTGGCTGCGTCGCTACTACAGCCCGCGGCCCCGCTGAAGCCCGCGTGGCTCAGGCGTGCGCGTGGACGTGGGGCCCCCGCGCGATGTCGGGGTCCTTCAAGGTGACATCACCGAGCAGGCCGTTGGCGCGCTCACGCTCCGTCACCGCGCGAATGTCCTTCTCCCACTTGTTGCCCGCGGCGCCGAGCAGGATGACGGCGAAGAGGGCCACGAGGAAGAAGAGGGTACCAAAGAGGGCTGCACCGAGCATCACCATCGCCGGACCTCCAGGAAGGGGGCCGCCTGGAGACGACGGCCGGGTTGAATGCACCCGTCAAAGATGGGTCCTCCCTCCGCGCGCCGCGACACGCGCTCACTTCCTCCCTCGCGGCTCGCCTGCTTTCACCACGGGCAGGCAGGCGCCGTGCGTCGTCGCTCAACCGCCCAGACCCGAGGCGACGTACTGGCGCGGCAGGCCGAGCCAGAAGCACGTGCCCTCCTCGGAGGAGGAGGAGACGCCCAGCAGGCCCCCGTGGGCGCGCACGATTTCGTGGGTGATGTAGAGCCCCAGGCCCAGGCCGTTGCGCTGGGCGCTGCGCATGTCCTGGGCGCGCACGAAGGGGTCGAAGATGGAGGACAGCCGCTCGGTGGGAATGGGCAGGCCCCAGTTGTGGACCTCCACCCTCACGCCGCTCTCCGCGTCGGCCACCATCACCCGCACGGAGGTGTCCTCCGGCGAGTACTGCACGGCGTTGCCCACCAGGTTCGACGCCGCCTGGGCGATGCGGTCCGCGTCCCAGTCCCCCCAGCCGTTGCCCGTCAGGCTCAACTCGAACCGACGCCGGGGGTGCGCCACCTCCAGCTCCTCCACCACCTGGCGCAGCACCTCGTGCAGGTTCATCCGCGCGCGCTCGAGCACGTAGCCCGAGCCCAGCCGCGTGCGGGTGAAGTCCAGCAGGTCGTTGATCATCCGCGCCATGCGGTCCGCGGAGATGGAGATGCGGTTGATGGCCTTGCGCTGGGGCTCGCTCAGGCCGCCGTGGCGCAAGAGCAACGACGCGTTGCCGGAGATGGCCTGGAGCGGGTTTCGCAGGTCATGGCCGAGGATGCCGAGGAACTGCTCGCGGAACACCGCCGTGCGCCGCGCGGCCTCCTCGCGCTTGAGGCCCTCCTCCACCCGCTTGCGCTCAATCGCATACCGCAGCGCGCGCACCAGCAGCGGGCCCGACACCTGGCCCTTCACCAGATAGTCCTGCGCGCCCTCGTGGACCGCGCGCACCGCCAGTCGCTCGTCGTCGGTGCCGGTGAGCACGACGAGGGGGATGGACGGCGCGGCCTGGAGCAGGGGCGGGATGTTGCCCAGCCCGTGTCCGTCCGGCAGCGACAGGTCCAACAGCACCGCGTCCACCTGGGGGTCGGTGCTCACCACGCGCACCGCGTCCGCCAGTCGCTCGACGTGGAGCACCTCGAACCGCGTGGTGCCCACCTCGCGCAGCTCCTCCTGGAGCAGCCGCGCGTCACCCGGGTTGTCCTCCACCAGCAAGAGGCGCAGGGGACGCTCGTTCGAGCCAATCTCACTCATGACGACGCCTCGGACACCGTGGCTCCGGCCGCCGGCCAGGGCAGGGTGAACCAGAACGTGCTCCCCTCCCCCGGCCGCGACTCGACGCCGATGCGTCCGCCCAGCCGCTCGACGATTTTCTTGCAGATGGCCAGCCCGATGCCCGTCCCCGCGAAGGCCTCCTTGCCGTGCAGGCGCTGGAAGATGACGAAGATGCGCTCGAAGTCCTGCGCGTCGATGCCAATGCCCCAATCCCGCACGGAGAAGCGGACCTCCGCGCCTCGCGCCTCCGCCGTCACCTCCACGCGCGGGGGCGCATCGCCATGGAACTTGAGCGCGTTGCCGATGAGGTTCTGGAACAGCTGCGCCAGCTGCGTCTCGTCCGCGAGCACCGTGGGCAGCGGCCCCGCGCGGAAGTCCGCGCCGGACTCCTGCAGGGCCACCCGGAGGTTGGCCTTCGCGCGGGCCAGGGCCTGGTTCGCGTCCACGGGCCTGGGCTCCCGCCCCTGCGTCCCCACCCGTGAGTAGGCCAGCAGGTCCTGGATGAGCTGCTGCATGCGGGTGACGCCGTCCACCGCGTAGTGGATGAAGGTGTCCGCGTCCGCGTCCAGCTTGCCCTGGTAGCGACGGGCGAGCAGCTGCGTGTAGCTGGCCACCATGCGCAAGGGCTCCTGCAAGTCATGCGAGGCCACGTAGGCGAACTGCTGGAGCTCCTCGTTGGAGTGGGCCAGCTCCCGCGCGCGCAGCCGGAGCGCCTCCTCCGCCCTGCGGCGCTCCAGGCCCTGGGCGAGCGCGTCCGCCACCGTGGCCAGCGCCGCCATCGCGTCCTCGCCCAGCACGTCGCGACTGTAGAGGCCCATGACACCCACCAGTTGACCGCGCACCAGCAAGGGAATGCCGGCGAACGAGCGCACACCCTGCTCCCGCACCCAGGCCCGGTCCAGGACGCGGGCATCCAGCTCCATCTGGTCCACCCAGACCTGCTCCCGCTTGCGGGCCACCTCCGCCACCAGGCTCGGGCCATGCAGGGACACGCGGGCCCAGCGGTCCGGAGGCGGGGCGGACGGCCCCGCGTTGCCCACCAGCTCCAGCATCGCCGCGTCCCGCGAGTACATCCACAGCCGCGCCACCTGCGCGCCCAGGTGACGGGCCAGCGCCTCCGCGCAGCTCTGGAGGATTTCGCCGACGGTGCCCTCGCGCGAAAGCGCGCCGCTGACCTCCGCGCGCAGGGCCTCCAGCCGTCGCGCCCCCTGCTCGCGGTCCAACCGGCGCAGCCCCTCCTCGACGCGGCGCTGGGCCGTCATGTCCGTGTTGGTGCCCACCCACTCGCGCACCGTGCCGCTGACGTTGAGCACGGGCACGGCGCGGGCCAGCGTGGGCGAGTACGAGCCGTCCGGACGGCACAGGCGGTACTCCACCTCGTAGGGGCGCACGTCCGTCACCGCCGCCTGCCACGCGCGGGCGGCCGGCTCGCGGTCCTCCGGGTGGATGGCGTCCAGCCACCCCTGTCCCCGCCACTGCTCATAGGTCTGCCCGGTGTAGGCCCGCCAGGAGGGGCTGTCCTCCTCGATGAGGCCATCCGGGCGCGTCACCCACACCGCCTGGGCGGTGGCGGTGACGAGCGAGCGGAAGCGCTCCTCGGCCCGTCGCGCGTCACGAAACAGGCGCGCGTTGTCCAGGGCCACCGCGGCCTGCGAGGCCACGCCCTCCACCAGCCGCGCGTGCTCCTCCCGGAAGCGCCCGGGCTCCTCGTGTCCGAAGAACAGGCCGCCGAGCACCTCGCCGGAGCGGCCCTTCACGGGCACCGCGAGGTAGCTGCGCACCGGCAGGTGGCCGGGGGGCATCCCGTGGAAGGGCGCGCTCTTGCCGTAGTCGGGCTGGAGCGTCACGTCGTCGTAGAGGCGCGTCCCCTCGCCCCGGAACGTCGGGCCGAAGATGGCGGTGTTGCGCGGCATGGGCATGTGGGCGAAGGCCTGCCTGGGCGCACCGGACAGCGTGTAGAGCAGGTATGACTCACCGCGCTCGTCCACCCGGTTCTCGAAGAAGGCGCCGAAGCCCGCACCGGTGAGGGCCACCGTCTCGTCGGTGATGCGCTGGACGAGCACCGCCGCGTCCAGCTCCGAGGACAGCGAGACGCCGATGCGCAGCAACGTCTCCGCGGTGCGGCGCTCCTCCTGACTGCGGCGCAGCGACTCCTGCGTCTCGCGGTGCAGGCGCGCGGTGTCCACGGACAGCGCGGCGCGCGACGCGAGCTGCTCGCCCAGCGTCAGGTCCTGCGGGCCCAGGCGCCGGCCGGACTCCGCCGTCACCAGCGTGAGCGCGCCGAGGATGCGTCCGCGCGCCTTCAGCGGGACAATCACCGCCGAGCGCAGCCCGAGCTGCCGCAGGAAGTCCAGGTGCTCGGCGCTCCGGGAGCCGGAGACCAGCGTCTCTTCGGAGATGACCTCCTGCAACACGGGCGCGCCGGTGCGGATGACGGCCAGCACGCCGTGGGGGTCATCCGGGCGCGGCGGGTAGCGCTCTCGGACCTGCTCGGCCAGCCGCACCCGGCTGGGGTCCACGTGGGCCACCGCCACCTGGCGTGAGCGGCCGTCCTCCTCCACCAACTCCACGGCGCACCAGTCCGCAAGCCTCGGGACGACGAGCCGCGCCAGTGACGACAGCGTGCCCTCCAAATCCAGCGCGGAGGAGGACAGCAGCGCGCCGGCCTCGGCGAGGAAGCGCATGGACTCCGAGGCCCGCTTCGGCTCCTCGATGTCCGTCGTGGTGCCGAACCACTGGAGGATGTGGCCTTCGGCGTCCCGCAGCGGATTGGCGCGACCGAGCATCCACCGCCACGTCCCGTCATGGCGCCGGCAGCGGAACTCCACCTCGTAGGGCTCGCCCGTGCGGAGGGAGTGTGCCCAGCGCCTGTCCGCCTCCGCCATGTCGTCCGGATGGAAGATGCGCCGCCAGCCGTCGCCGAGCGACTGCTCGGGGGACAGGCCGGTGAACTCGTACCAGCGCCGGTTGAAATAGACGTGCTGCCCATCCGGCCGCGTCATCCAGACAAGCTGGGGAAGACTCTCCAGGACCTGCCAGGACAACGCTCCCTGGGACAGCTCCGACGACACGGCGAACTCCTCGGCCACCTTCTCCGGGCGGGGATGGGACGGAAACATGGAACGCACCTCACATTAACAGCCCGCACCCGCGCCACCCTTTCGGGCCCCGCGCGCTTTCCACCACCCGACAATCGGTCCCCAGGGACCCGGTGCCTCCGGTGTCTCCGGTGTCTCCGGTGTCTCCGGTGCCTCCGGTGTCTCGCCGGACCGGGGATGCCCCGCACACCCACCGGGAAACCCTGACGTCATAGCCACGGTGTTGCAAAAGCCACGAACTGGCGGATTTCCAGAATCCTTGCGACTTCAAATGGAGCCACACGTTTCCTTCGTAGCGCGTTCTTCCATAGAGTCTGGGTTCAGCGGGTGGGGAGGGCCGGGGGTGCAGTGAAGTCGTGCCCGAGGAGGGCCATGCGCTCGATAGACAGACCTGGAGTCGCCTCCGGACAGTCCGGACAAGCCGCCGTCGAGACGGCCCTCATCGCGCCCATGATGGTGTTCATGGTGCTGGGCATCATCCAGCTCGGCATGGTGCACAACGCCAGACTGATGACCGAGTACGGCGCCTACCGCGCGGTGCGGGCTGGCATCGTGAATCACGGCGACTGCAAGCTGATGGAGAAGGCGGCGCTCGCGTCGCTGTTGCCCACGCTGCCGCCGCTCGATGGCAAGGAAGGCCGCGTCGACACGGTGAAGTACGCGGTGGGTGTCCACAAAGCCTACTCACGGAAGCTGCTCGCGACGAGCGTGATGAAGATGTTCTACACGGACGTGGGGTTGCCCCTGTTCCGCGTCGACGTCGTCAACCCGAAGAAGGGGGAGCTGGACGAACTCTTCGGCACCTACGGCTCGCACCTGGATGCGCGAGAAATCGACTACGACGACGTCCGGGATGACCGCGTCATCGAGGCGAACCTCCTCTCGGTGCGGCTCACCTACTTCTACGAACTGCGCATCCCCTTCGCCAACTGGCAGCTCCACAGCTTCTATCTGGGGCGCGACTATCTGGATCAGCTCAAGGGCTTCCAGTTCGAAAGCCAGCGCGTCGGTGGCAGGAACGCGACCCAGTACCTCCAGGACCGAGGCCGCAACCTGAGCCCGGACCACGGGAAGATCGTGTCGCTGGCACGGCTGGGCGGCAACAAGAGCAAGTACGTGATGCCGCTGGTCGCCACCTGGTCCATGCGCATGCAGTCCAACTATCTCAACAATGACCAGCACGGACCTGGTCGGTGCGCCGTCGACGGCTGACCCGTCACCGCTCCCGGGGGATGACCATGTTCTCGCTACTTCGAAGGCTGCGCAGGGACGAACGGGGTCAGGCCCTGGTCATCGGCACCGTCGCCATGCTCGTGCTCGCCGTCACCGTCATGGCCTCCGTCAGCATTGGCCACGGTGTCTATGAAAAGATAAAGCTCCAGGACGCCGCCGACGCGCAGGCGTACTCCCTCGCGGTGAAGGAAGCCCGGGCCTACAACTTCCTGGCCTACACCAACCGCGCGATGATTGTTCATTACTCGGCCATGCTCACCTTCATGTCGTACGTGAGCCATGCCCTGTACCTGGACATGACCATCGGGAAGATCGCCAAGTACGCCAAGTACATCCCGGTCGTCAGCGCCATCTTCACCGCCGTCGAGCAGGTCATCAAAGCCTGGAAGAAAGCCGTGGAGTGGGTCGCCAGACTCCTCATCCCCATCCTATCGGCGCTCAACGTGGGCCTATGGCTCGCCCAGGAAGCCATGATGCTGGGGACCATGAAGGACCTGCTGCTCAACTCGAGCGAGGGCGTCATCCGAGGCACGGACCCCAAGGCCAGGCCAGGCTCGGTCATGTCCGCCGGCCCGGGGCTCGGGGCCATCATGGGCAAGTACAACGTCAACTTCTCCAACCTGAAGAACTTCCTGCACGTCATCGACGACGGCCCCGCGAGCAAGGACAAGACGTTCGACCTCACCGACCCCACGGGCCTGGGCAAGCGCTCCAAGCTCCTGAGCAAGGACGACAACAAGCTGTCCAAGCCCGACATGGCCAAGTACCGGCTGCTGATGGGCAACCTCGTCAATGGCGCACGGCGAGAATGGACGGCCGTGGGCAAGGAGATTCCTCTCATTGGCCGCAAGTGGTCCTTGAACCTCTGCGTCCTGCTCGTGGAGCTGCGCGTCGCCAAGGTCGCGGACAGCCAGGTCAAGAGCTTCGACGAGGGGTTCGAGGACAACCGCAGGGACCAGCTCTTCGCCTCCGACGACATCAAGATTCAGTGGAGAAGCCCCTGCCCCTATCTCTTCGGCGGCAGGGAGGATGGCTGGAACAACATCCTGTCCATCAACTTCCGGGTCGCCGCGGACAACCAGGGCGGCTTCCACCAGACCTACGGTCGACGCAAGACGGATGACCATCACAACTGGTGGGGCCTCACGCCCTTCCTCACGTCGGACACCAGCTTCGTCGACCCGTGGCACAACCACTTCAGCTATCCGTGCAACCTCACCATCCTGTCCAAGAACATGATTCCCAAGAGCGCGGGGGATGAAATCCCGCCGTTCCACCTCGAGGGCATGCGCCAGAAGGGCTTCATGGCGGGCTCCAGCTCCGGGAAGCACGACGACAAGAAAGAGAAGGTCACCGGAGGCTTTCTCGACATCACCTGGAGGCTCGCGGGCGGGGTCCAGGACAAGAAGGCCCAGAAGTTCCGCGAGGAGACGGGGGGAATGATGGCCATGGCCGTGGGCCGCGCCATCTACCACCGCCCGGGTGACTGGAAGGAGGAGCCCAACTTCTTCAACCCCCTGTGGACCGCCCGCCTGGCGCCCGCGAAGACCCACTGGGAGGAGAGCGCCCTGGGCGACCTGATTGATGGGTGGCACACCGCCGAGTCGGAATTCGCCGACGCCCTCAACTACTGACGGGATGGCCATGACGACTCCAATCGCCACGAAGCGAAGAAGCTGGCAACCAGGCAGGCGCGCACGCCGGGGGGCGGCGACGACGGAGTTCGCCCTCCTGGCCCCCGTCATGGTGGTGCTCATCCTGGGGACGAGCTACTTCTGGGAGGTGCAGCACGTGCGCCTCAAGGCCGCGGAGCTCGCGCGCTACGTCGCCTTCGAGCGGACCGTGCGCCCGGACCTGGGCCGCATCACCGCCGAAGCGCAGGAGCGCTACCAGGACCTCGACGGCTCCACCAAGACGGGAGAGCTGCCCACCGGACTGGGCCATCAGAACCGGCTCACGCTCAACGTGCGCGTCGAGAACGCGAACGCGGCGCTCCAGGAGGAATCCCTCTCCGAACGCGGGAGCAAGGGAGGAGCAACCCAGTTCATGGGCAAGGTGCTGGGAGTCCTGGGCTCGACAGCGGGCTATGTCGCGAAGGCCATGGGCCTGGACCCCGACGAGGGCGCCGTTCGCGCCCAGGTGGAGGTCCACATCGAGAACGGCATCATCCCCCCGCAAATCGCCTTCCTCACGAGCCGCATCGACGACGACCGACTGGACCTGAACTTCAAGGAGACGTTCTTCCTGGTCCACGACACGTGGCGCGCCTGGGGCCATGGCGACGACCCCGCCAACTCGTATCCTCGCGTCCAGCAGCTCACCCATGACCGGGTGAAGCAGATCGCCTACGCGGGCCTCGCGTCCGAAGGCGGTGCGCTCGATACCATTGGCGCGGTGCTCTCCGTGCTGGGTTTGGATTTCCCCCTGAAGTCAGACTACATCCGCGACTCGGTCCTCATCCGTCACGTGAAGGAAGGGGGCCGCTACAATGCCGTCCGGAAGCCCCGAGGTGGCGACACGCGCACCGTCCCCGGCGACAAGCTCCTGGCGGCCTACTGGAAGAACGACACCCGGGCGTGCTTCGACAGCTGCGAGCCCGACGAAATCAAGGAGAAGCGCGGGAGGGCACGCACGGAGTATGGCCACTTCAACTGGCCCATGCGGGCCTACAACTGCCGAGGCAAATACTTCCAGGGCACGGTGGACTCCAAGGAGCCGGAGTCCGAATACGCGCGCTCGAAGCGCAAGGGCGAGGACTACTTCACCTACGGAGACCTCGCGTGCTCCGAGAAGAAAGAGGAGTAGCGCGAGTGCGCACGTGGGTCTCCATTTCCGAGGGCACACGATGAAGCGCCTGACGGACCGCACGGGCGCCCTGACGCGCGTCATCGGGCTGGGCGGCGTGTTGCTGGTGGTGGCCACGGCGGCCACCCTCCGTGAGCCTCCTCCCGAGCCACCTCCGCGCCCCAAGCCTCCGACGACGACGGGAGCCCTGGTCTCCGCGCCGCCCAACGCGCAGCCCATGACGAAGCGCTTCCAGGGACTCCTCCCCGCCTATCCGCGCGCGAAGGCCATTCCCATGGGACGGCTGGAGGCCAACGGCAACCCGATGGAGATGGCGTACTTCGAGACGACCGACTCCGCCGGAGAGGTGATGGAGTTCTATGCCCGCGAGTTCCGCCGGCAGGGCCACCGCACCGCGACCGAGCCGGATGGGGCCGGGGGTGGCGCCATCAGCTACTACGACGCGAAGCGCGGAGCACTCGTCTCCGTCACCACCGTGGGCATCGGCGGCAAGCCTCCCCGCACCCAGGTCTTCCCCTCCATCATCGATGCTCCCGAAGGCATGCACCTGAAGGCCGTGGTGCCCGCCTCGCTGCCGCGCCCCCCTGGCGCCACGACGATGCTGCGCCTCGAGGACCGCAACAAGGGTCCCACCGAGGGCAACACCACCATCACCGAGGTGGCGCAAGGCACGCCCGTCGGCCTCGCGAGCTTCTACCAGCAACAGTTCGAACAGCGCGGCTACGTCCAGAAGGACGCACGCTCCGAAGCCGAGGGCGTGCAGTTGCTCGACTTCCAGAAGCCCGGGGAGCGCATCTCCCTGTCCCTGTCCCCCATGGGTGGCCCGGAGTCGGGGGAGACACTCGTGACCGTGGTCCTCGAACGGACCGACTCAGCTCAGGAGCCCTGAACATGAACGGATGGCTGACCTCCTCTTACCGCTGGCTGCGCCGCCCTCGCTCACGCGGACAGGCGCTGACGGAGTTCTCCCTGCTGCTGGCGGCGCTCATCGTGGGGACCCTGGGTCTGTCCGCCTTCGCGCCGGACATCTTCGCCGTGTACACAATCTACGTGCGCGGCTTCTACGTCGTGCTCGGCTATCCCCTGGGCTGAGTGGCACGCCCTCACTGCCCGGGCACGCGGGGAATGGCGATGGGGACCGAGTCCAGCGCGGGCTTCGCGCCCGTCCCCGTCGCCCGGACCACCCAGGTCGTCTCCGCATCGCGGATGGACTCCACGCCGAGCAGCGGAACCCGCTCGGTGCTCACCACACCCACGAGGCCTCCATCCTCCCGACGGAAGGTCTGCTCGCGCGCCTTGCCCGCGAAGGGCCCCTCGCGCAGCACGGTGTCCCGCTCCCCCTCCAGCACACCCCTGAGCTCTGGCTGGTCGACATGGAGGTCCACCGGAATGGAGAGGGGCGCATGGGGCGGCACGGAGATGGCGAGCCGGTCGACGAAGGGACGCGCTCCGCCTCGGACCCAGAGGACCACGAGCGTGCGCGGCGAGGTCTCATGGTCCAGCTCCAGCTGATACAGCGGCGTGCCATCCTCCCGGACCGTCTCCCCCACCAGGGAGATACGGACCCGCGACTGGGTCTCCTTGCTTCGCAGCGCATAGTCGACCCACGCCCCGAGCACGGGGCGAAGCTGGCCATACAGCAAGGGCGCGGGAACCAGCGCCCGGGCCTCCTTGAGGCGGGACGGGTCCACCATGATGGGCGCGGCCGGGGCGGTGGTTCCCGCGTCCTCGACCTCCGCCACCGGAAGTGGGGCGGGCGGCGGCGTCAGGGGAACCAGGGCCAATCCCTGCCCGGCGTCCTCCGCCCCCCGCCGGGAGTCGGAGCAGGCACCGAACAGCAGGAAGGAAACACTCAAGGCCGTCGGAATGCGGGACATGGGGCAATCCTATATGGTTCCCCCTCGCGCCCCAATCCGATGCATGTCTTTGATTTGGAGACCTCCTCCACTGCGAGGGGTTGCGAATGGGAAGGATGTGGATGATGGGTGCCGCGGCGCTGCTCTCCCTGCTGGCCGTGCTGGTCCAGGCCCAGGTGGCGACTCCCCAGGGCTTTCCCGAGCTCCCCATCGTTCCGCGCGAGGGAGGCTGGGCGCGCTACGAAGCCCTCGCCACGGACGGCCCTTCGCGCTTCGTGGTCAAGGTCGGCGCGCCGGGGCGCTATCAGGAGAAGCGCGGACGATGGCTCGAGATGGAGATAGAGGTCCCCTCCTCGGGCCGCATCACCATCCAATTCCTCGTCGAGGGCGACCGCTTCGGCTCCAACAACGTCCTGCTGATGAGAGCCACCATTCCCGGAGAGAAGTCCCGCGAGACAGCCGAGCCCTTCAAGAAGGACGCGGCCAAATCCAGACGCGAAGGGAAGTTCCTCCAGAAGACGACGGAGACCGTCGCCGGAAAGACATTGGAGGTGCTGGAGTACACCTTCTCCGGAGGAATCACCGCCGAGTGGTCCGCCGCCGTCCCCGGCCTGGGCCTGGTGCGCATGGGCGGAGAGAACCCGTTCCACCTCGTCGACTTCGGCGTGGGCGGAGACCCGTGGAAGGAGCGGACCACGCCCGCCATGTTCCCCGCGCCACCGTCCAAGAAGTGAGCCTCAGCGCCCGGGCGCGCGCGGAGACAGCCCCACCTTCAGCAGCCGTCCTCGCACGTCATCCACCGCGTCGTGCGCGAGCCGCGCCTCCAGGCGCAGCGACGCTCCGCGTCCCGCCTGGAGCAACACCCGGGGCGGCTCGCCGTCGCCCTTCTGGAAGGAGAACCACTCCAGCTCCGAGAAGCGCGTGCGCCGCCCCAAGGGGTCGATGAAGCCGTCACCCGCGAGGAACAACCCCGGCACCAGGTGCAGGCCGATGGCGCCCAGCCACACCGCCAACCCCAGACAGAAGCTCCCCAGCGCCGGCCGCGCCTCCGAATACACCAGGTGCACGCCGAGCAGCGCCAGCAGCCCCATCCCCGCGAGAATCTGGAGATAGGTCCCCATCCGAGCCCGCGAGCCCAGCGCGACGACCGCCCGCGCCCGCAGCAGCGACACCAGCGCCACGAGCGACAGCAACACCTGTCCTCCCGAGGCCACGGCCACCGCCAGGGCCATCATCCCCCGACGCCCGCCGAGCGCCTGCGACTCCTGGACGAGCCACGCCGCGCAGCCGCCGAAGAACGCCAGCGCCACGACATGGAATGCGACGGTGGACACGGGGAACGCGGTCGCTTTCATCGGTGCCCGCCAGCGCACCACATCCGCGAGGGTTTGGGGAAGGCCCCCTCCCTTCAGCGGGCCCGCTTGCCCCGGGGCGCTCCCGACACGGACGTGGCGACGACGAGCTGCCGGTACTGTCGCGGGCTCAACCCCGTCACCTGTTTGAACTGGCGCGACAGCGCGCTCTGGTCACAGAAGCCCACCGCCAGCGCGATGGCGGCGATGGGCTGCGCATCCTCCACCAGTCGCTCCGCCGCCGCGTCGATGCGAGTCTTCATGATGAACTGCCCCGCCGACAGCTGGAAGATGCGCCGCATCCGCCGCTCGAACTGCGCCGCGGACATCCCCGCCCGCCGCGCCAGCGAGTCGATGCGCAGCCGCTCCCCATAGTTCGCCTGGATGTAGTCGATGGTCCCCGCGAAGCGCTCGTCCACCAGCCCCGCGCGCCCCGGCTCGTGCACGTCCTTGGACAGACACGCCAGCCCCATCACCTCGCCCGTGGCGTCGAACAGCGGCACCTTGCTCGTCAGACACCAGCCCGGCTCGCGGCTGTTGAACAACGTCAGGTCCAGGTTGTCCACGAGCGCGCGCCCCGTCCGGAACACCTTCTCGTCCTGTCGCACGTACCGGTCCGCCATGTGCTGCGGGAACAGCTCGTGCGCCGTGCGCCCCACCGCCGCCGCCTTGCTCTTCAGGCCACAGCGCTCCGCGCACGCCTCGCTGATGCACACGTAGCGCCCCCGGATGTCCTTCACCGAGAAGACGATGTCCGGCACCCGGTCGAACAGCTCCTCCGCGAACAGCGGATTCGCCACCCGCCCCATGAAGCCCATCCGCCAGTGTTCCAAGGTTTCACGCGTTTTGGTGGTTTCCATTCGTCCCCACAAGGGAAAGACACAAGAACGTCACACGTGCTCAGGAATACCTTGAACACCGCGTGAAACCCACGTCGGTGTCACTCGGAAGGGACGACACCGTGCGGCAAGCCCCCCACTCGAGGAGCACGAAGCCATGCGCAGTCCAATCACGGATTGGTGTCGCTGTCACATCGTCCTCGCCATCTGTTGTCTCACCCTGTTCGCACCCGGAGCGGACGCCCGCCCAGGAGGTCCTCCCCCGGCCGAGCCTGCTCAGCGCGTCCATGGACTGGAGCATGCGCACCAACGCATCCAGCCCGACGAACGGCAGCCGGATGTCTCCCCAGAACAGCTGCGTCAGGCGCTCACCCCGCCCGCGCCGAAGCGCTCCCTGCTGGCGTGTGACGCGGCGGCCTTCGGGTCCGCTTCCGGCACGGCGCTCGTCACGCTGGTGAAGGGCTCCCCGACGGACTGCATCAACACGCTGTTCAGCGTCTCGGGCACGCTCGCCCGGCAGGTGTTCATCGAGAGCAAGATGGTCACCATCGCCAACGCGCTCACCCCCAGCGCGCAGGCCTATGTGGGGAACAACAGCGGCCAGACGCTCCAGCTCATCATGTTCCTGCGCGCGGGGTACTACGTGCAGTACTACGCCCCAGACGTCGTGGGCAGCTACGGCACGGCGCTGGCCAACGCCATCCGCCCGGCCCTGGCCGCCTTCGTGGCCAACAGCCACTTCCGGGACGTCAACGACGACCACGGCGCGGTGCTCAGTGAGTTCGTCACGCTCATCGACAGCTCGAGCGAGAACGCGCGGCACCTGGGCACCTTCAAGGGCCTGCTGGACCGCTTCAACAACACCGCCCTGGCCTCCTGGTACATGCGCAGCGCCACCAACAACGTCTTCGTCGGCCTGTTCCGCGGCCACTACAACGACGACTTCGTGGCGGCCGTGCAGCAGGACACGTCCATCATCGACTCGCTGGACTCCTTCGGCCTGCGCACCGAGCACCTGCTGGGCACCGACAACCAGTACCTCACCGTCAACGCGGCCCGCGAGCTGTCCCGCTTCCTCCAGTACCCGGGGACGGTGCAGACGAAGACGCGCCCCAAGGTGAAGGCGCTCATCACCAACCACTCGATGACGGGCCCCACCGCGGGCGTCTGGGTGGGCGCGGCGGAGATGGCCGACTACTACGACGGCACCAACTGCGCGTACTACGGCATCTGCGACTTCCGCAGGACGCTGGAGCAGGCGGTGCTGCGCGTGACGCACAACTGCGGCGCCACGCTGCGCATGCGCGCCCAGGAGATGACGGCCACGCAGCTCACGCAGAGCTGTGGCCTGCTCGCCACGCAGGAGACCTACTTCCACGACAAGCTGAAGACGGGCCGCCTGCCCGTCGCCAGTGACAACAACACGTCGCTGGAGATGGTCATCTTCGACAGCAGCCTGGACTACCAGACGTATGCCGGCGCGCTGTTCGGCATCGACACCAACAACGGTGGCATGTACCTGGAGGGAGACCCGGCGGCGTCCGGCAATCAGGCCCGCTTCATCGCCTACGAGGCGGAGTGGGTTCGGCCCGCGTTCGAAATCTGGAACCTGCGCCACGAGTACGTCCACTACCTGGACGGCCGCTTCGACATGAAGGGCGACTTCGGCGACAGCATCAGCCAGCCCACCATCTGGTGGATTGAGGGCCTGGGTGAGTACGTCTCCAAGAAGGACGACAACGCGGACGCGGTGGAGATTGGCACCAGCAAGAGCTTCCAGCTCAGCCAGGTTCTGCGCAACGACTACAACAGTGGCACCGAGCGCGTGTACTACTGGGGCTACCTCGCGGTGCGCTTCATGTTCGAGCGCCACTCGACGCAGGTGGACACCTTCGTCGGCCAGTTCCGCGCGGGGAACTACACCGGGTATCGCACGTCGCTGGATGGCCTGGGCTCGGCGTACGACGCTGAGTTCCACCAGTGGATCGACTGCGTCTCCACCGCGACCGACCCGAGCACCTGCGCGAATCCGGACCCGGGCCCCGGTCCTGGCACCGGCACGGCGTGCACGGGCGCGGACACGCGGATGCTGGACAACGGCTGCTACCGGGGCCCGCTGGCCGGCAACAACATCCAGTACTTCTACCTCTGGGTGCCCGCCGGCGCGCGCAACCTGCGCTTCCAGATGAGCGGCGGCACGGGCAACGCGGACCTCTACATCCGCGCCAACCAGTGGCCGTCGACGACGGCGTATGACTACCGCCCGTATCTGGCCGGCAACAACGAGGTGGTGGACATCCCCTCGCCGCAGACCGGCGTCTACTACTACGCCATGGTGAGAGCCCGCGCGGCGTTCGCGGGCGTGAAGCTGGAGGCCCGCTTCGACGCGACGCCGTGAAGCCCGGGAGTGACTCCCGGGTGAAGACGGGGCACCCGGGAGTCACTCCCGCCGCAGTACACCCTCCACCGTTCGCCACAGGCCCAGGGGGTTCGCCTCGCGCAGCTCCGGAGGGAGCAGCGCGTCCGGCACATCCTGGAAGCACACCGGCCGCACGAAGCGGCGGATGGCGCCCGTTCCCACGGCGGTGAAGCGGCCATCCGAGCTGGCCGGAAAGGGACCGCCATGCACCATGGCCGGGCAGACCTCCACGCCCGTGGGGACACCGTTCATCAGCACTCGCCCCACGCGGTCCGACAACGTGGGGAGCAGCTCGGAGGCCAGCGCCGTGTCTCCCGCATCCATCATCACCGTCGCGGTGAGCTGGCCTTCCAGTCGCGAGGCCACGCGCACCAGCTCCGCCGCGTCACGCGCCACGGTCAGCACCGCGCAGCTTCCGAACACCTCTTCGGTGAGCGCGCTCTCGGCGAGCACCACGCGAGCCTCCGCCTCGAACAGCGCGGCGGCGCCCAGCGCGGCCTTCGACTCCCCCCGCGCACAGGTCCGCGTGTCCGTGCGAGCGGCGAGACGGCTCACGCCCTCTCGAAAGCGTTCGGCGATGGCGGGCGACAACATGGGCGCGGCCGCCGCGGCCCCCAGCTTCTCCGCGAGCCGCGCGCGGAAGGCCTCGTACCCCGGGCCCTCCACCGCCACGAGCAATCCGGGCGAGGTGCAGAACTGGCCCGCGCCCTGGAGGATGGACGCGGCCAGCGCGTCCGCCATCGCCTGGGGACGGGCGGCCAGCGCCTCTGGCAGGAGGAAGATGGGGTTGATGGAGCCCATCTCCGCGAAGACGGGAATGGGAACGGGCCGGGCGGCGGCCAGCGCCATCAGCGCGCGACCTCCGCCACGAGAGCCCGTGAAGCCGACGGCGCGGATGGCGGGGTGACGCACGAGCGAGGCGCCCACCTCCGTGCCCGCATCGAACAGCAGCGAGAACACGCCTTCGTGCAGCCCACACGCCGCCACGGCCGCGCGGATGGCCAGGCCCGCGCGCTCCGACGTCGCGGGGTGCGCGGGATGGGCCTTGGCGACGACGGGACAGCCGGCGGCCAGCGCGGACGCGGTGTCACCTCCGGCGACGGAGAACGCGAGCGGGAAGTTGCTCGCGCCGAACACGGCCACGGGCCCCACGGGGCGCAGCAGGGAGCGCAGGTCCGCACGCGGCAGGGGACGGCGCTCGGGCAGGGCCCGGTCGATGCGTGCATCCACCCAACTGCCTTCCTCCAGCAGCCGAGCGAACTGACGGAACTGTCCGGCCGCGCGGCCCAGCTCCCCCTGGATGCGCGCGGGGGGAAGGCCGGTCTCCTTCGGCGTCACGGCGAGGAAGTCCGCCTCCGCCGCGAGGAGCGCCTCGGCGATGTGCTCCAGGAACACGGCGCGCTGACGCGAGGACAGCGCCGCGAGCGTGGGGGCGGCCTGCTCCGCGAGCACGCAGGCCCGCTCCACCTCCTGGGGCCGCGCACCGTGGAAGCGAGGCTCGAGCGCCACGCCCTCCGCGGGATTCCAGCCGGTGAATGTCGGCCCACCGGGCTCGCCGCGTTCGGCGCCAATCAAGGACAGTCCCATCCAGCTCATGCAGCGACCTCACTCCGGGAGGGGCCCATCGCCCCTCCAGCTTCGATACAGGACACTTCGCACCGCGCAACGGCCACTACAGCGCGGGCCGGTTCGCCAGGGCCTCGCGCAACACGCGCAGGCACTCCTCGCGCTCGGCACCCGCCAGCTCCAGCCGAGGCCCACGCACCCGCTCGTGGCCCCAGCCCACTTCCTGCTGTACCAGTTTGATGAGCTGGACGAACTTGGTGACGGTGTCCAGGCGCAGGAGCGGCAGGAACCAGCGGTACAGCTCGAACGCGGCCTGCTTCTTTCCGGCGAGGGACAGCTCGAGCAGTCGCACGGACTCGGCAGGGAACGCATTGACCAATCCCGCCACCCAGAAGCGCGCGCCCGCGTCCACGCCCTCGACGAGGCAGTCGTCCACGCCCACGCCCAAGGCCAGCCGGTCTCCCAGGAGGGCGCGAATGGCGGTGACGCGACGGGCATCGGTGGAGGACTCCTTCACGGCGACCGCATTGTCATGCTCGGCGGCCAGCTCCGCGAGGTGGGCGGGGGTGAAGTCCGTCTTGTAGGCGACGGGGTTGTTGTAGAGCAGGCACGGCAGCTTCGTGGCGCGCAGGACAGCGGACATGTGGGCCTTCATCTCGCGCCAGTCGCTGGAATAGACATACGGGGGCAACACCATCAGCCCGGCGCAGCCCGCCTCCTCCGCGGCGCGAGCCAGGCGCACGGCCTCCGCGGTGGACAGCGCGGCGATGCCCGGGATGACGGGCGCCTTCACCGCGTCCACGCACGTGCGCATCACCGCGGCCTTCTCTTCCAGGCTCAGCGTCGCGCCCTCGCCCAGTGAGCCGCAGGGGATGATGCCGGTGCAGCCCTGCGACACCAGCCAGCGCACGTGTGAGCGCACCGTGCCGTGGTCGACGGACAGGTCCGTGTTGAAGGGGGTGGTAATGGCGGGGAGGACACCAGTCCAGAGGCTCATGACTCTCTCGTGTGGGTAGAGGAAACTTCCGAGGGAAGGCGCAGGCTGCCGATGCGCGCCGGGAGGCACGGTGGGCGCACGTCCTCGCCCGACCAGCCGAAGAGGGTTTGCGCCGCCGTTCCGCAGGTGCGGCCCT
Organism: Myxococcus sp. CA039A; assembly: GCF_013336645.1. NCBI lineage: Bacteria > Pseudomonadati > Myxococcota > Myxococcia > Myxococcales > Myxococcaceae > Myxococcus > Myxococcus sp. CA039A. The sequence goes on from NZ_JABUMQ010000039.1 coordinate 26,383, forward strand.
GACAGGCGCCCATACCCAGCCGGGCGTACAGCCGGGCCTCGCGCAGGTTCTGACAGCCCTCCAGCGCGGACATGGGCACGTCCTCGCAGCGGCACAGCAGCGTGTCGGGCGTGGCCAGTCGTCGCAGCTCCGCGCGGGGCGCGTCATGCAGCGCGAGCCGGGCGGCGAACGCGCGGACGCGATGCCAGGTGCGCTCCAGCTCGATGGGAATGGGTTGCTCGGCGGCGGCGAGTCCGGCCAGCTCTCCGGTGACGAGCGCCTGGTCCACGCCGCCGATGCCGAGCAGTTCGCCCACGGCGTGGACCTTGGGGACGCGTGTCTCCATGCGCTCGTTCACGACCACCGCTCCCGCCGAGGTCTCACAGCCCAGGAGCCGGGCCACTTCCAGATTGGGCACGAGCCCATAGGCCGCGCCCAGGTAGTCACACTGGAGTTGCTCCTCGCGACCGCGTACGGACAGGCGGACCGACACCAACCGGTCCTCGCCTTCAGCGGCGATGACCCAGGCGTCCGTGGACGTGGGCACGCTGATGAGCGTCGCGGACATCAGGGCGCCTTGGAGCAGCTTGGCCGGGTGTCGCCAGAGCTGGAGGGCGAAGCTCCAGTGGCTCGCGGCGGAGGCCTGCTCGGCGATGTAGAGGACCTCGCCACCGTGGGCGTGAATCGTCGCGGCGGCGGCGAGCAACAGCGGGCCCGTGCCGGCGAGCACCACGCGCTTGCCGCGCATGGGGAGGCCATCCTTCACGAGCACCTGGAGGCCGCTGACGCCCAGCACGCCCGGCAGTGTCCAACCGGGGAACGGGAGGAAGCGCTCGCGAGCGCCGGTGGCGAGCACCGCGCGGCCGTAGCGCACCGCGAACGAGGAGGAACCCTCTTCGACCAGGAGCACGCCCGGCTCGGGGGCGGCGACGACGCGGGCGCCTGGACGAAAACGAGCGCCCGACGCGGAGAAGCGGGAGAGCCACCGACGCGCGAGACGATTCGTGCCCTTTCGGGCCTCGCCTCGCCAGACCTGACCACCGGGCTCTGGCTGGGCGTCGAGGACAAGGACATCCAGCCCAGCTTCGGCCGCACGGCAAGCGGCGGCGAGTCCGCCCGGTCCTGCGCCGACGACCACGAGGTCACAGGCCTCACGCATGAGTGCGCACCTCACCCGCGCGGCAAGCCGCGGCGAACCTTCCGAGACCGGCACCAGCCAAGAGGTCACACGCCTCACGCATGGGTGCGCACCTCATCCGAGCGGCAAGCCGCGGCGAACCTTCCGAGACCGGCACCAGCCAAGAGGTCACAGGCCTCACGCATCGGTCACCACCTCCTGGTCCTCACGGCACGGCGTCAGGCACATGAGGACCTCGGGCACGCCATCGATGGTGGCTCGGCACTCGAAGCAGACGCCCATTCCACAGAGGGGCCCACGAGGGCGCCCGCTCAAGTCCGCGCGGCTGACGAAGCTGTCCGTCATCGCCAGCGCAGCCGCGACAGACGTCCCCACCGGCACCGTGACAGCGCGCCCGTTGATGCGCAGGGTGACGAGCGTGACGGCCTTCGACGCTGTCTCACGCATGAGCAGTCTCCCGAGAAGACGCCGTCAGGAAGCGCGCGGGTGAATACGGACGCGCATCAATGGCGCTGGTGCGCCCGAGCAGTTGGTCCGCCACCAGTCGCGCGCTGCCCGTGGCCGTGGTGATACCGAGCCCCTCATGGCCACACGCCAGCCAGAGCCACGGCTTCTCCGGATGCGGCCCCAGCAACGGCAGCCCATCGGGGGTCGCCGGACGCAGCCCCGTCCAGACGCGCAGCGCCTGCAAGCCATCGAGCCCCGGCAGGAACATGGCCGCGCGCTTCAGCATGCGCTCCAGGAGCGCCGCGTCCACCTCGCGCGTCGCATCGCCCGGCTGTCGCGACGAGCCCAGCAAGAGCTGCCCCGTGACACGTGGCTGGGCATTGAACGCCACGGAAGCGCCGTCCGTGCCGTGCGCGCTCTTGAGGTAACCCAGCTCCACCAACTGGTGATGCACCACGGGAGCCCCGCGCCGGGTGATGAGCAGGTGTCCCTTGCGCGGAGAGATGGGCAGCCCAGGGCAGAGCGCGGGACTGGCCACTCCCGCCGCGAGCACGATGTGCCGTGCCGTCAGCACGTCACCGTTGGAGAGCACGACACTTCCCGGGCGCAGCTCCCGAACCGGACACCCCGTCATCAGCCGCGCGCCACGGGCCTGGGCACGCAGCGCGAAGGTCCGCGCGGCGAGCGGCGGATACAGCACGGCATCATCCACGACACGCAGCGCCCCCACGAGTCCCGGAGCAAGCGCGGGCTCGGCCTCATAGAGCGCCGCGCTGTCGAGCACTTCGACACGGACACCCGCGGCGCGGTAGTTCGCCACCTTCGCGGAGACAGCGGCCATCTCCTCATCATCGGCGGCGAGCCAGAGGGTGCCACACGCGTCGTACTCCACCGTGCGAGGCAGTCCATCGGCGAGCTCTCGCCACAGTGACACGGACCACGACGTCAGCGCGAGCTCCGCCGCGTTGTCATCCATGGCCACCAGGTGGCCCATGCCACACGCCGTCGTCCCCGCGCCGATGGACCGCGCCTCCACGAGCGCCACCGACACACCGTCGGCGCTGAGCACATCCGCGAGCGCCGCGCCGACGATGCCACCGCCGACGATGACGCAGTCGAAGGCGCTCATCCAATGCCCCAGGCGAACGGGTCCGTCGGGTCCACCAGCAACGTGGCCTCCGCGTTGACGGACGCGGTGCCGGTGATGGTGGGCAGGATGCGCGCACCGTCACGGACGTAACGCGCCTCGAAGCGACTGCCGATGATGCTCTCCTGCACCCACGTCGCGCCTTCCGCGAGCACACCCTCGGCGGCCAGGCACGCGACCTTCGCGCTCGTCCCGGTGCCGCACGGAGACCGGTCATAGGCCAGCCCCGGACAGAGCACGAAGTTGCGAGCATCCACCCCCGGCGTCGGAGACGGGGCATACAGCTCGACGTGGTCGATTTCCGCGCCGCCCTCCCCGGTGATGCCCTGGTCCGCGAGCGCCTGCTTGATGGCGGAGGTGTACGCCAGGAGCGCGGGCGTCCGTGACAGCTCCAGCGGCAGGTGCGTGGCGCGGGAGAGGAAGAACCAGTTGCCACCCCAGGCGATGTCGCCGCGCACCTCGCCATGCCCCGGCACGGACACGGCTACGTCGTGCGCCCACCGGTAGCTCGGCACATTGGCGATGCTGACGCGCCCGTCCGGATGCAGCGTGGCCTTCACCACGCCGACAGGGGTCTCCAGCGAGTGGACACCAGGACCGATGCGCCCCAGGTACTCCAGCGTCTTCACCACGCCGATGGTCCCGTGGCCACACATCCCGAGATAGCCAACGTTGTTGAAGAAGATGATGCCCGCGACGCTCGCCGCGCTGACGGGCGGACACAGCAGCGCGCCCACCATGACGTCGGACCCACGAGGCTCGCAGACAATGGCCTTGCGAAAGGCGTCGAACTTCTCGCGGAAGCGCTCGCGCAGGCTCGCCAGATCGCCCGCTCCCAGCTCCGGGCCTCCGTCCGTCACCACGCGCGTGGGCTCACCCCCGGTATGACTGTCGATGACACGAATGCGCCGCATGCGAACCACTCCCTCTACCCGGGCCTCCCATGAGCCACCCTAGGAGTCCCGAGGCGCTGTTTCTTGGGAGATTCGACCACACTCGCGAGGCAATCACGCAAATGCCCCAGCGAGCAGGCCTCCTCGGGGACACGCGCCGGGACGCGCGCGCTGGCGACAGGGGTGGCTCCAACGGGTGGTGACGCGCCCGGCCAGGACCGCCGACCCCTCGATTCTCCTTGGCGCCAGCCGCCACTGGAAGTGAAGTCGCACTCCCTCATCCCCGGGAGCGTTCAATGAATCGTCACACGTGGAGCGGTGCCTTCGTGGTGGCCTTGCTGCTGACTGGCTGTGGAGGAGGCGCTGAATCGCAAGTCCCCGAGGCCGAGGCCGCGGTCCGCCAGTCGCTCTCCGGCCCCTGGGAGTGCGACCCCGCTGAATGGTGCCATGTCAGTGAGCACACCCTGGAGTGTCCCCCGGGCTCCGCCTACGGGACGGCCTACGCCTGGCCCACGCAGGCGGGCGGCTACTGCACCCAGCGCTTCGCGTGCGACTCCGTCATCCCCCTCTGCCCCGCCCCCATCGACCCCTGACTTCGATTACTATCGCCACGCAGTGGCATCAGACCTTCCACCCACGGAGTTCGACATGAAGTCGCGTCACCTCATCGGAGCCATGCTGGCGTTCGGAGTCCTCTCGGGGTGCGGCGTCACGGGCGAGGAAGACTCGGAGCAGGCCCCCAACGTCAGCCAGGTGGGTGCGCTCGACGCGTGCAACGGCACGCTGCTGTGGGAGTACAACTTCTACAGCGACGCCTCCCATTTCGAGCAGGTGGGCGGAATCATCTGCAAGTGCCGAGGCACCGTCGTCACGTGGGGTGACACCTCGACGCCGTATGTCGGGTACTGGAGCGGCGTCTGTCCGGGCCAGCCCACTCGCTGAACTGAGCTGGGACATGGCCTGTCCTCGCTCGGCCCACCGGGCGTGGGCATGGAGAAGGAGCACCCGTTCACCACGCGGCCTGGCATCACCCTGGCCGCGTGTGTGAACACCCACTCCACGCTGGCCCTCGTCGCCGCGCCGGGAACGCGCTTCGACCATGGCGGCACGCACCTGCACGTGGCCACGCGTCGTCACGGGCACTCAGGCGCCCAGCGTGCCCGACTGGAGCGCCTTGCCGGCCGCGCCGGACATGCTCTCCGCCAGCGTCTGCACCGAGCGCGACACCCGCTGCGTCTCCTCCACGACCCGCAGCGTCTGCTGCATCTGTCCGGACAGGTCCTGGATGGCCATGGCTATCTGGGACGTGCCCGCGTCCTGCTGGGACACGGCCATGGAAATCTGCCGCACGCTGCTGCTGGTGTCGCCGATGATGCCCGCCAGCTTCTGCAGCTGCGAGCCGGAGACGCGCACCGCGTCCAGGCTCACCTTCACCCGCTGCTCGCCCTGCTCGCTCATCTTCGCGGCCTCGCGCATGCTGGTGTTCACCCCCTCCAGCACCTCGCGGATGCGCTGCGTGGCGAGGATGGACTGGTCCGCGAGGCTGCGCACCTCGCGCGACACCACGGCGAACCCCCGGCCGTGCTCACCGCTGCGCGCGGCTTCAATCGCCGCGTTGACGGCCAGCATGTTGGACTGGTCCGCGAGCCCCTTCACCGTGTCGACGATGCCGGAAATCTCCCGCGTGCGCGCATCCAGCGCGAGGATGCGCCGGGCCATCTCCGACACCTCCACCCGGATGGCCTCCAGGTTGCTCAACGTCCGGTCGATGGCCGCGCCGCCGTCGCGACCCGCCTCTTCCGCGACGACGATGGAGCTGGCCAGCAGGCGCGTCTTGTCCGCCGTCACCAGCGAGCCCTGACGGATTTCCTGCACCGTCTGCTCCAACTCCTTGAGCGCCGTCGCCTGACGGCCAATGCCCACCGTCTGCTCCTCGCTCGACGTGCGCAGCTGCTGCACCACCGTCGCCAGCTCCCCGGCGCCGCGGCCCATGCCCGTGGCCAGCTCCCGCACGTCCTTGCTCCGCGCCTCCAACTGGCGCGTGTGTGACGCCAATGAGCGCACCACCATCGTCGAGCGCCGCGCGACGATGCCCACCAGGGACACCGTGAGCGCCATGAAGCCCCAGTGGTGGTAGGTGCCCGTCACCTCCGTGAACCCGAGCAAAGGCAGCGTGCTGAGCAGCAGCACGAAGGTGAGCACGCCCAGGCCCACGACGAAGATGCGCGCGTCGATGCTCCCCCGCCACGCGGCGCGGGCCGCGACGATGACGCACAGGAACAGGCACGGCAGCGAGTAGAACGTGAAGAGGTGCAGTTGCCGATACACGGTCCCCAGGTCCACGAACAACATCAGGCTCTGGAGGGCGGCGGGCACGGAGAGCACCGTCGCGCCCCAGCGGAACCAGCGCAGTTGGCCCTCCAGGATGCTGTCGGAGATGAACCACCCCAGTCCCGGCAGGAGGAGGTAGGCGCCCAGCAGCGTGAGCTGGCTGCTCAAGAGCTTCGCGTCCCAGAGGGACACCAGCAGCCCGCTGGAGCCCAGCAACATCAGCCCCGAACCTCCGGCGAAGACCGTGAGCGCCACCAACATCCGTCTCTGGCGCCGCAGCAGGGCCGCCCCCGCGGAGACCGCCGCGACGACGAGCAGCAGCGTGCCCATGACGAAGGGCGCCAGCCCGTCACGCGTCACCCGCGCGGCCAGCTCGTGCCGCGAGCCCACCCGCGCCTCCCGGCTCGCGCCGATGGTCTGCCCGGTGCTCTGGATGCGCAGCAGCACCCGCGTGCCTGGCACCGAGGGAGGCAGCGTCACCAGATTCCACGCCATGTTCTCCATCGACTCATGGCCCGACGGATTCAGCGTCCCACTCGCGTAGACGCGGCGGCCCCCGGCGTACACTTCGAACGCATTCGCCACCGTGCCCAGGAAGAGCGCGGGCTCCGGCCACGTCCCGTGCGGCACGGGGAGGCTCAGCCACAGGAAGGTGTTCGACCCCTTCCCTGGAGGCTCACGCAACGCGACCATGGGCCGCCAGTCCTCCGCGTCCGCCTCATGCGCCCACGTGGGCACGCCATCCGGCCCCACCGGCGAGTCACCCCAGCGATACCGCCACCCGCTCTCCAGCTCCACGCTCCGCGCGCCCGGGCCTTCCGCCCGCGCCGAGGGCGCGAGCACGAGCAGCATGAGCACCATCCACCCCAGCCTCGCCAACCCCGAGACGGCCCTCCCCGCGAAACCACCCTGCACAGGGGGACACGTTGAAAAACCCGAGACACGACAAGCTGTCGACACGTGACACGAACCGCGGAGCAAAAGCATGGATGAACACGATGCTCGGGCTTCTTGGACACGAATGTAAACGGGTCCTCCTCGCCCCGCCCGTCTACTCCTCGCGCGATACCTTGTGACATGTCGACAGGCTCGACATCTGGAGCAGAACTCCACTGTGTTCATGGAACAGCGACCTGTCATCAAACGACGAGCTGCGTTGAGCCCGGTGACAAGCCCGCCCGCGTCCGTGTCGATGTATCAACTCGGGATGTATCGAAGCGCGGACGGCCGCCGAGCGCTCGCGACCTCCCGGCGCCGTGCTCCGGGCGTCCACCCCGATCTCCGGGCCTTGCCTGATGGTTTCCGCGTGAGGGGTACTTTCCGGCCACTCAAGGATTTCCCGCGAATCCGTCGTTAAGGAGGGACGCGGAGAGAGCTTCCGTGGGGCGGCGCGGTTGGAGCCGCGGGGGACACCATGAGCACGACGGAGCTGGCGATCTTGTTGGAGGGAGCACGAGAGGGAGACCTGGGCGCGAGGGACGCGCTGACGGCGGCCACCTATCGGGAGCTGCGGCGGATGGCCCGCGCCGTCCAACCCGAGATGGCTCCCCACAATCCCCTACAGCCCACCGTGCTGATTCAGGATGCCTGGACGCGCTTGTTCGGGACGGATGCGCTCCAACCCGAGGACCGTCGCCACTTCTTCGGGGTCGCCGTCCAGGCGCTGCGGCGGGTGCTGGTGGACCGGGCCCGCGCCTCACTCCATCAGCGTCGCGACGCGCGGCGGGAGTGGCTGAGCATCCGCCACCTGGACCTGGAAGCCCCGGGCCCTGACCTGGAGGTCCTCCAGTTGGAGGGGGCCTTGTCGGAGCTGGAGACCTTCCAGCCCCGGCTCGCCCGGCTGGTGGAGCTGCGCTACTTCGCGGGCCTGAGCCTCCCCGAGACGGCGACGGCGCTGGGTGTGTCGCAGGCCACGATGAAACGAGACTGGGCCTACGCGCGCGTCTGGTTGACGGAGCGGCTGAGCCACTGAGGTTTGTCGCGCTGTTTCAGTGCGCGTTGGCCATGCTCTCGAAAGGCCAGGGGCGCGGCGTCGCGGCCGTGCCCAGCCACAGGTCGGCGACCTGCTGCGCGAGCGTCCACGGCGCACCGCCCGCGCGGTTCGTCAGGACGATGACGGTGAGACGCTGGTCCGGATACTTCACGATGGCGTTGGTGAAGCCACACGTCTCACCGTGATGTGACAGGCGCGTGCGGCCCTGGTCCTCGTCGACGAACCAGCCAAAGCCATAACGCCCGGAGGCGCCATCCGGGAGCTTCACCGGCGTCCACGCGAGCGACTGCGTCTTCGCGTCCACCAGCGCGTGTGAATCCAACGCGACATCCCACGCGGCCAGGTCCACCCCGGACGCATAGACACCGCCATCCCCCAGCACGGCGCTGGTGTTGCTCTGGTCCCTGGGGACGAAACCCTCCTCGCGGCTCGCATGGCCGTAGGCCCGCTGGGACACCGTGGAGACACCCTCCTGGTGGGCGACGGCGGAGGCCATGCCGCTGGGGGTGAAGATTCGTGCGCGCAGGAAGCCGGCGAAGGACGTGCCGCTCACCTGCTCCACGACGAGGGCGAGCACCGCGTAGGCGGAGTTGCTGTAGCGCACCGCGCTCCCCGGCGGGAAGTACGTGCGGTCCGCGCGCGAAAGCAGTTGGAGCACGTCGCGGTCCTTCACCTGTTCGGTCTGCGTGGCCGGGACGAACGCCTCGTAGTCCCAGATGCCGGAGGTGTGCTGGAGCAGGTGGTGGATGCGGACCTCGCCCAGGTACGAGGGGAACCCGGGGAGCACGTCCACCACGCGGTCCTCCAGCCGGAGCTTGCCCTCGTCCACCAACAGCAGGATGGCCATCGCGGTGAACTGCTTGGTGAGCGAGGCCAGCCGGTAATGACTCTCCGGCGTGGCCTTCGTCCGGGTGCCCACGTCCGCCAGGCCATAGGCGCGGCTGAGCACGACCTTCCCCTCCCGCAGCACGACGAGGCTGGCCCCGGGCCGCTCCGGGCCGTTGTAGTCCGCGAAGAGCGCGTCCACCTCGGGAACGTGCCGGACGTTCGGCGCGGTGCCGGCACAGCCAGTGAGGACGCAGAGAACGGACACGAGGACGGCTCCGAGCGCGGGGCGGTTCATGCGCCCGATGATGCGCGAGAACGCGCGGGCCTCGCGCGGACTTTCAACCGCGTCGCGTGGGGGGAGCTCTCTGGAGCGAGGCTCCCGCCAGTCCCGCCAGCAACAGGATGGGGGCCAACAGCACCGCGCCGAACCACGCCAGCGCGTAGAGCAGGCCCAGGACGAACCCCAGCGCGCCGCCCTCCCTCGTGCCGGACAGCGCGCCCACGTACTGGCGTCCTCCCAGCAGGTGCAGCAGCAGGAAGACGGCGACCAGCGTCAGCGCCGTGGCCAGGAGCATGAGCGTGCGTCGCATGGACGGGAGTATCCGGTGCCCGACACCGCGCCGCGCGGGCAGCCACGACGGACGGTCGAGTCCTCGGGGTGAGTGGTCGGCGAGTCATGGCAGACGAGCAGACAATCGCTCGGCCTCTCCGTTGCCCTCCCTACTGACGGCGAAGGGGCGAGCGCTCCCCACACTGGCATGGACCCAGGTGCAGACCCAACTTCAGCCGCCAGACGTGCAAGTGGAAACGCATGCCTCCGAGGAGCAGGAGCCTGTCATGTGGAGCACATCAGCGTCGGGCTGGGATGAAGGACCTCGGAGGCGCCGAATCCTGGGGCGGATGCGTCGGCCCTCGGGCAGCAGGGGACTGGGCGTGGAGCCGATGACCTTCGCCGTTCTGGAAGCCCTGGGTGAGCGACACCAGTCACCGCGCGGACCGGGAAAGCGCTGGCGACGTTCCGCACTGCGAACGCGCGGCGGCGGGGCGGGTGAAGAGCACGACGAGGAGGCGCTCGACTTCGAAGTGGCCATCGCCTCCTGGTAATGCTCCTGCTAACAACCGGGGCATGACCGCGCCCCGCCCCAATCCGTTGTTGTCGGACCGCGACGTGGACTTCCAGCTCGACGAGGTGGTGCGTGTCGCCGCCCTGTGCGAACTGCCCGCCTTCGCGGAGCACTCACGAGAGACCTTCGGCCTGCTCCTGGACAGCGCGCGTCGCTTCGCTCGCGAGGTGCTCTACCCCACGTATCGGACGCTGGACGCGGAGCCGCCTACATTCGAGAACGGCCGAGTCCGCGTCCATCCGCTGATGCGCGAGTTGTATCCGCGCCTGGTGGAGCTGGGGATGCTCACCGCTACAAGGCCTCCGGAAGTCGGCGGACAGCAGCTCCCGCTCACCGTCCACGCGCTGGCCAGCGCCTATCTGATGGCGGCCAACCTGAGCGCGTATGCCTATCTGGGACTGACGCACGGCGCCGCGCACCTCTTGGAGGCCTTCGGCACCGCGGAGGTGAAGGCGGCCTTCATGGAGCCGCTGTACCGGGGCGAGTGGACGGGCACCATGGCCCTCACCGAGCCGCAGGCGGGCAGCAGCCTGGCGGACGTGAGGACGCGCGCGACCCTGGCGGCGGATGGGACGTGGCGCATCCAGGGCTCCAAGATTTTCATCAGCGGTGGGGACCAGGACTTCAGCGAGAACATCGTGCACCTCACGCTGGCGCGCACGGAGGGCGTGGAGAGCGGCACGCGAGGCATCTCCCTGTTCGCGGTGCCGGCGCGGCGGCGCGAGGGTGACGCGCTGGTGGACAACGATGTCCGCGTGGCTGGCGTCATCCACAAGATTGGCTGGAAGGGCATCCCCAGCCTCGTGCTCAACTACGGTGAGTCGGGCGACTGCCGGGGGTGGATGGTGGGGCAGCCCGGGCGCGGGCTGGCGTGCATGTTCCAGATGATGAACGAGGCGCGCATCATGGTCGGCCTCAACGGCGTGGCCACCGCGTCCGTCGCGTACCACGAGGCGGTGGCCTATGCGCGCGAGCGGCCCCAGGGCCGCCCCGTGGGAGCCAAGGACGCCACGCGCCCGCAGCACCCCATCATCGAGCACGCGGACGTGCGGCGCATGTTGTTGCGTCAGAAGGCGATTGTCGAAGGCGGCCTGTCGCTGCTGGTGACGGCGGCGTATCAGGCGGACCTCGCGACGCATGCCCAGGACGAGGACACGCGGCGCGGCGCGGGGCTGCTGGTGGATTTGCTGACGCCCGTGGCGAAGAGCTTCCCCGCGGAGCGCGGCTTCGAGGCCAACGCGCTCGCGGTGCAGGTGCACGGCGGCTACGGCTACTCCAGTGAGTACCTGCCGGAGGCGTGGCTGAGGGACCAGAAGCTCAACAGCATCCATGAGGGCACCACGGGCATCCAGGGGCTCGACCTGCTGGGTCGCAAGGTGGTGGCGGGTGGTGGCGCGGCGCTGGCGACGTTCGCGGACGCGGTGGGCCGCACCGTGGCGCGGGCCCGGAAGGCCGGCGTGGAGGCCACGTGGGGTGAAGCGCTGGAGCGCACCACGGGCGAGGTGGCGGAGCTGGTCGCGGAGTTGGGTGCTCGAGGGGCGGCGGGAGAGGTGGAGCTGATGCTGCGCCACAGCGCGGACTTCCTGGACCTGTTCAGCGTGCTGGCGGTGGCGTGGCGCTGGCTGGAGCAGGCCGCCGCCGCGAAGGAGGGACTCGCGCGGGGCCAGGGCGACGCGGACTTCTACGAGGGCAAGCTCGCGACGGCGCAGTACTGGTTCGCCGTGGAACTGCCCCGGATTCCCCTGCTGATTCACCTGTGCCGCACCGGCGAGGACTCCTACGCCCGGATGCGCCCCGAGTGGTTCTGAGCCCACCGCCCACCGCCGGGTGAAGGGGTGAAGCCACGCCGAGTCCCGGGAGTCTTTCTCCCGGGGGGCGACCCTCGAAGGAGTGGAGCGAGCCTCCAAGGCAGGCCGAGGCGCCCGCTCGCCTGCCCTCCTGGGGCCGGTTGCCCGCCTGCTCGCTACGATTCCGCTGCATAAATCGTTGGTGTTCGTAAGATGTGACTCGTGACGGTTTCCTTCCACCTGTGTCAGCCCGGTGGAGGCGCCTCGTGCGGCGCCTGCTGTGGCCTCTACAACTTCAAGGACCACTCGCGCGTCGCGCTGACGGAGCAGCTCGCCATGCAGACGGAGCGGCTGCGTCGAGCGCCGATGGAGCCGGAGTCGTGGCATGCGGCGGCGCGGGAGCTGGTGGAGGCACGGCGCGCCGCGCCGATGTTCGCCGCCGTCCGGGTGTGTCCGCTGCTGGGCTTCCTGGACAAGGAGCGCAAGCAGGTGGGGTGCCTGGGGCATCCGAAGGTGACGGGGGGCCCGGACCTGCGCGACTGCGGCGTCTACCGCTCATCGGTGTGCGAGACCTTCACCTGCCCCTCCTTCGGCTGGCTCACGGACGCGCAGGCGCGACTGGTGCTTGCCGCGTGCGCGGACTGGTACCTGTACGGCCTGGTCATCACCGACGTGGAGTTCGTGCGCGGCTGCCTGCGGCTGCTTGAGTGGGAGCTCGCGGGACCGGCGCGCCCGGAGCGGATGGTGGAGAAGCCGGACGTGCTCGCGGCGACACGGCGGCTGTTCGCGCTGAAGGAGACCGCGCCCCGAAGAGACCCGAACGCGGCGGTCTTCGGCCGCTTCACGCGCGACACGGAGGGCGAGCCGGTGCCGCGAATGCTCGATTACATGAAGCTGGGCGTGCGGGCGTCACCCGAGGACGACGTGGTGCTGTGCCTGGGATACACGCCCGCCAACGCCACGGAGTTGATGGCGGCGCGGGAACTGGTGCGCACGCACGTGAAGGCCGTGGCTCGCACGATGACGGCGTGAACGACGCGGACGTCGCGCCCCAGCCGCCCCACCTCGCGAGCAGGCGACCGAGCGTTGAAGGTCCCTCGGCTGCCCGAGGCACTTCGCGGTGAGCCCTCACGAGCGCTCAGGCCCACGCCCTGGTCGATAGGAGCACGCCTCTTGCACAGGTCTCCTGGCACGTAACGCGGAATGGGAACGCGAGGTGACTGGATGGGCAGGCGATGGGCGTGGGTGGGAATGTTGGGGCTCTGCGCGTGGGTGTCTGGGTGTGCCGAGCGGCAAGGACAGGACCCCGCGACGAGCGCGCGGTCCGCGAGTGGACAGTCGGAGCAGGCGGTGCCACCTCCGAGCATGGCGGGAGGAGTCGCGGGCCAGACTGGCGCCACGCGGGACTCCGCTGAAGCTCCAGGCAACGCGGCGAGGAACACCGGCACCGTACCGGGAACTGGCAACGCGGCGACCGGGAACACGGGCAACGCGGCGGCGCGGAACACCAGCAACGCCACGAGGAGCAAGGGCAACACGTCGGCCAGCAATGCGACGGGCACCGGCAACGCCGCGAAAAACACGGGCAGCACGTCGACCGGCAATGCACCGGGCAACGGCAACGCCACGAGGAGCACTGGCACCACCGCGGCCGGCAACACAACGGGCACCGGCACCACCGCGGCCGGCAACACAACGGGCACCGGCACCACCGCCACGGCCGGCACGACGACCCAGGCCCCCGGGGCCGGCAGGGTGATGATCGGCACCGAAGCGGTCCAGGCGAGCGACGATGAAGACTGGTTCAAGGGCGCCGCGCGCGCAGCGCAGGCCGCGCTCCCCGAGAACACCTCGAACCGCGCGCTCGAGGACGTCGTCATCGCCTCCAGCGCGGTGAGCGGCCGAGTCACCCGCGTGAGCCGCGACACCATCACCGTGCGCGACAGCGACGGCAGCGACTACGTGCTGACGCTCGATGAGCGCAGCCAGGGCGTGCGCCAGGGACGGCGCGTCTCCCTGCGCCAGCTCCAGGCAGGCACCCCCGTGCGAGCGCGCTTCGTCCTCATGGGTGGGCGCTCCGTGGCGCGCGACGTGCGCATCCGCCGCTGAGCCGAAGTCCGCCTGAAACCCACTCCCTCCGCCACCTCGGGGCAAGGTAGGATGACGCCCCGAGTCACGGACTGAATGGCCCCGCTGCCCCGCCGTCGAGGAACACGGCGGCGGGACGATGTCGCCGCGCCGGCTGTTCCACCGTCGAACCTCGGTGGAACCTCGTGTCGTGCCCGGAGGCAAAGCGGATGGATGACCCAGGCCCAGGTGGAACCGGAACGCGGCGGCGCGGACGTGCACGCGTCGCCTGGGCCCTGGTCTGCGCACTCGCCGCGTGTACACCGCGAGGCGTGGGCACGCCCGAGCCCACCGTGCCACCACCGCCGCGTCTCTCGGTCCAGCAGGTCACCCAGCTCCTCCCGCCCCACGTGAAGGAGCGCGAGGGTTGGGCACGAGACGTCCTCGCCGCGCTGGAAGCGGAGGACGTGCCGCCGTCGCCCTCGGCCGTTTGCTCCGTGCTCGCCGTCATCGAACAGGAATCCGGCTTCCAGTCGGACCCCGCGGTCCCGAACCTCCCGCGCATGGTCCGCACGCGACTGGAGGAGCACGCGGACACGCTGGGCCCGCTGGGCCACAAGGCGTTGGCCTCGGTGCTCGCGGGCAAGGCTGCCGGCCAGAAGCGCACCTTCGACGAGCGCCTGCGCACCGTGCGCACGGAACGAGACCTCGACCGACTCTTCCGGGACATGCTCGCGTACTACGAAGCCGAGTACCCCACGACGTTCGCGACGATGAACCTGGCCAGCGCCCTGTTCTCCTCGCGGCGTCTGGAGGACCTCAACCCCGTCACCACCGCGGGCTCCATGCAGGTGAGCGTCCGGTACGCCGTGGAGAAGGAAGGCGAGGACGCGGACCCGGTGAAGGTGCGCGAGTCGCTGTACACGCGCGCGGGTGGAGTGCGCTTCGGCACGGCGCGGCTGATCGGCTACGAGGCCGCGTATCCCCAGCCCCTCTTCCGCTTCGCCGACTACAACGCTGGCGTCTACGCCTCGCGCAACGCCGCGCTCCAGGCCCAGGTGGGCCAACTCACCCGGGTGTCGCTGGTGCTGGACGGAGACCTGCAACTCTATGACAAGAACGGCGACCCCCGCTCGGAGGACAGCAAATCCCTGGCGGCGCTGCTCGCCTTCCGTCGCGACCACGCTCCGGAGCTGAGCGAGCGGCAGGTCCGCCGCGACGTGAAGAAGGAGAAGGAAGAGGACTTCGAGTCCACGGAGACCTTCCGCGCGGTGAAGCGCGTGTACGCGAACCAGACAGGGGAATCCCCCGCGTACGCCCAGCTCCCCCAGGTGACGCTCCAGAGCCCCAAGCTGAAGGGAGAGCGCACCACGGCGTGGTTCGCGCGCTCGGTGGATGCGCGCTTCCAGAAGTGCCAGGGCCGCTACAGCGCGCTGACGAAGCCGCCCGCCCCGCCCCGGAACGTCACCCGCCCCAAGTGACATTCCCGGCGTCACGACGAACGCCGGGGCCATCAGCGCCGCCTCAGGGCACGGTGAAGAAGGAACTGAAGGCGCCGGCGGAGCGGTAGGGCACCGTGTCCCGCGTGCTGAACGGAGCATGCTCCACGTCCCACAGGGGCGCGTAGACGGCGGTCACCGTCACGTAGCATTCGGCGCCCGGCTCCAACTTTCCGGGGGGCAGTCGCACGTCCCTGACCGAGCCGGGGACATAGATGGACCCCAGGTCCAGCATGGCCCCGAACTCGGGGAGGTACTGCCTGACCTTGACCTCATAGGCCGTGGGCTTGCCGACGGCGGGAGGGACCCAGGAGATCATGGGGTTGAGCGAGCTCACCCGCTGAGGGTCGCTGGCCGGCTTCCGGTCGATGCGAAAGGAGCGAGGCGGCGACACCTTCGGAATCACCGGGCCGGCGGTGAGGTCCTCGATCGCCTCGGTCGCGGTATAGGAACTCCCCAGATTGATGAAACGCGCCGGGTTGCTCGGCAGTTGTGTCGGAGAGAAATAAACGGTGGACACACTGCTGACCACGCCCCAGTTCGAAGGGTACGGGTTGCCGAACCGCAGGCGAGTCGGGAAGTCAGACGCCGTCCCTTGGGGCATGTTCATCCAGAGCAACTCCCCCGCATAGCCAACCCACCCATCCGCCGGTCCATGGGGAGCGGGCCGGACCGCGAACGAGGACCCCCTGGGGACCGCGCGCGGGTGGGCCTCCGGAGCCATTCGAGCGAACTCGGACAGGCGCCAATCGAAAGAGACCTCCCTTTCATCCACGGGCTGGAGCTCCGTGGAGATGGGCAGGGGCAAGGGTTCCTCCCAGCTCGGCACCAGGTCGAAGGGCGCCAGTCGCACGGAGCGCGTCAAGGAGGAGTAGCCCACCAGTGTCCCATCGGACGTCCTGCCCGCGATGAGCTCACTGAACTGATTGACGTACAGCCGGTCCCCCCGGTCCGCCTGGAACACGGGGATGTTGGTCCAGAGATAGGAGAGCAGCCCCGCTTCATTGGTGACGAGGGAGGTCGCCCCCTCGGGGACAGCCTCGAAGAGGGCCAGTTCCCCCAACATGTCCACCTCCGAGGAGACCACCTGAAAGCTGGAGCCCTGCTGGTAGTCGCCCGTCCACGGCACCCAGGGCGACAGGTTTCGCAGGTCGAGCTGGAGGGGGAGCCAGTCGACGTCCGTATAGACGGCATCAGGACGCCCCAGACGGTTGATGCCGATATCCACGTGACGCGCGGACGTGAGGATGTCGGTCATGTTGTCGCGGTCCGCGCGCAGGTAGTACTCCCCTCGCGGCACGCCCGTGAATCGCCACCCGCCCGGCACCGCGGAGCCGGTGTTTCGCGAGAAGCGGACCCCGTCATAGGTGTAGATTTCAGGAGGACTCGCCGACAGGTCCTCGACGCGCTCGGCGATGCCCACCGAGGTGTAGAAGCGCGTGGTGCTCGTCACCAGCACCGTGTCATCGGCGAGCAGCGTCTGGCCTGTCGCCTGGGGCTCCCGCTCGGAGGAGGACGCACCACTTCCACACCCCGCCAGCCACACGACACACGTCGTGCCCAGCAGGGAAGACATCCGCGGCATCATCATGAAGAAACACCTGTCTCAGGAGGAATCGTGCTCCCCTCCCGATACCATGGAGCCTCCCAGGGACGCCTGACCCGCCTTCACCACGCAAGTACTTGAGACGCCCCTGAGACATCTCCAGGCGACCAGCGTTTCGCGCGCGCGGGGCGTGCGCCACCGGAAACACCAGACACACGAAGGCCCCGGCGTCATGAAGAACGCCGGGGCCGGGGTGTCATTCCATCAACCGTCACGCACGCTTCACGGCGTGGTGAAGTAGGAGCTCACGGTGCTGGCGGAGCGGTAGGGCAGCCGCTCCAGGGTCCTGAAGGGGTACGACTCGATGTCGAGCTGGGGGCTGTCGATGGCGGCCACCGTGGCGTGGTACGTGGTGCCGGGCTCCAGGACTTCCGGAGGCAGCCGGAGCTGGGTGGCCGAGCCGGGCAGGTAGAACGCCCTCCACGTCGATGAGAAGCCGGACTCCAGGTCGAGCCGCGAGATGGACACCCGGTAGGCCGCGGGCGTGCCGATCGCCGGCGGAACCCAGGCAAGCACGGGGCTGGCGGTGCCCACCTTGCGCGGAGCGCTCGCGGGCACGCCGTCGATGGTGAAGGACCGGGGCGGCGACACCCGCGGCACCACGGGCCCCGCGATGAGGTGGTCAAACTCATCCCAGGCCGTGTAGCTCCCGGAGATGCTGCCCAGCCTGCCCGAGCCATCCGGCAGCGCCTCCTGATTCCGGAACGAGTAGGACACCACGCCGACCAGGCCCCAGTTCGACGGATAGGGATTGCCGAACTTCAGGCGGGCCGTGAAGTCATACGCGGCCCCCCGGGGCAGGTCCACCGTGAGCAGCTCACCGGTATAACCAATCCACCCGTCCGCCAGCCCGTGCGGGCCAGGCACGATATCGAACCGGGGCAGTCCGGGCAGCGCGTTGGGATGGACCTCCGAAGTGAGCCGGGCGAACTCCGGCAGGCGCCACTCGAGGGGGAACTCCCGCATCCGCACCGGCTGGAGCAGACCCGTGACGGGAATCGGGGTGATGCCGTCGGGCCTGTGGTCGAAAGCACCCGCCTGCACCGCGCGCTCCACGGCGGAGTACCCCAGCGGACGTCCATCCGGGAGCGAGCCCGCGCTGAACTCACTGAGCTGATTGATGTACAGCCGGTCCCCTCGGTCCGCCTCGAAGACGGGGAAGTGGCCCAGGTTCGAGCCCAGCTCGGCCTGGGAGGTGACGATGGAGGTGGCTCCGTCGGCAACCCCCTCGTAGAAGAAGGGAGACGCATACAGGTCCACCTGCCCGGAGGTGAGCTGCAGGCTGGAGCCATGCTGGAAGCTGCCCGTGTAGGGCTTCCACGGCGCCAGGCCCAGCAGGTTGGCCTGGAGGGGCGAGATGGAGACATCCGCGTACTCGGCATCCGGCCGGCCCAGGCGGTTGCGGCCGATGTCCACGTAGCGCGAGGACGTCACCAGGTAGGTCCCCCCCGTGCGCAGGTAGAACGGCCCCGGCGGAACCCCCGTGAAGAGCCACCCTCCGTTCGCCGCCGAGCCCAGGAACAGCGTGAAGGTGGACCCGTTGAACACGAGCACCTCGGGAGGATTCGCTGACAGGTCCTCCTCGCGCTCGGCGACGCCCACCGACGTGTAGAAGCGGGTGGTGTCCTTCACCAGCACCGCGCGCTGATTCGAAGGCCCTCCATCCACGCCGGCGTCGGGCGAGCCACCATCCCCGGGCACTCCCGCATCCGGCCCACAACCCTCGGCGACGGGCTCCCCCATCCACGTCCCGTCACCCGAGGCATTGGAATCCGTGTCCACGGAGGACAAGCCCTCTCCGAGTCCCCCTGGCACGGACGAATCACTTCCACACCCCGCCAGCGCCGCGACACACGTCGCGCCCAGCAGGAAAGAAAAACGCAGCATCTTCACGTGAAGCCCCCAATTCAAGTAAGGCCAGTCAACCCTAGCCGATGGCATCGGGGAGGCCCAACAGGGGCATTCGTGTTCACGGCGCAAGGCATTGCGCGCCATGTGTGACACCCGGGCCCGACGGGTGCTCAAGTGTGTCGGGCCCGGATGACGTGGGAGCTTGCTTCAGCGCTTGGTGGGCGCGGGCGGCGGGGAGAAGCGCTTGTCTGAAATCTTCATCTCCGTGACGGGGCCGTACTTGCGAGCCATCTCCCGGATGGCGGAGGCCTTGCCGATGAGGACGAAGGTGAGGTTCTCCGGGGCGGGCAGCGCGCGCTGGATGACGGTGCCCACGCCCTCGCGGGTGGTGGCGGCCACGGCGGTGGCGAAGCCATCCACGTCGCTGGCATCCAGGCCGTAGAAGGCCAGCTCCGAAAGCTTGTCGGCCACCTGGCCGCCCGTCTCGAGCCGGGGCGGGAACTGGCCCAGCACGTAGGACTTGGCGGACGCCAGCATGGCGTCATCCATGCCGGACTTGCGGTAGCGGGTGAAGACATCCAGGGCCATGTCGATGGCCTTGTCTGTCTTGTCCGTCTGGGTGAAGGAGCTGATGACAAACGGGCCGGGGTGGGCGCTCGGGGAGAAGCCGGCGCGGGCGCCATAGGTCAGGCCGGACTTCACGCGCAGCTCGGTGTTGAGCAGCGAGGTGAAGCGTCCGCCGAGCACCGTGCCCGCCAGGTTCGCGGTGACGCGGTCCGGGTCGTTCCGGGCGATGCCGGTGTTGCCGATGGAGAAGTACGTCTGGGTGGCGTCGGGCTTGTCCACCAGCAGGACGCGGCGGCCCTTGGAGACGGTGGTGGTGGCGACCTCCGGGGCGGGGCTGGCGGCGCGGGCCCAGCCGCCGAGCGCGGCCTCCAGCTTCGCGGCGAGCGCCTTGCTGTCGAAGTCACCGACGACGGAGAGGATGAGCCTGTCGCCGCCGAGCTGGCTCTTGGCGTAGGCGAGCACGTCGTCGCGGGAGAGGCCCGGCAGGGACGCCTCGGTGCCGTCCACGGGGGTGCCGTAGGGGTGGCCGGTGAACTGGAAGGCCTCGAAGTAGGTGTTGATGAGGCCGCGCGGGTCACCATCCTTGGCGGCGGTGATTTCGGAGGCCATGCGCGCGCGCGTCTTCTCCAGTTCGTCCTGGGCGAAGCGCGGGCGGGTGAGCAGGTCCGCGAGCAGCTCCACCATCAGCGCGCTGTCGCGGGACATGAACTGGCCGCTGACGACCAGGTTCTCCAGCTCCGCGCGCGTCTCCAGCACACCGCCGACGCCGTCCACGGCCTCGGCGAACTGGCGGGCGTCACGGGTGCCCGCGCCCTTCTGGAGCAGCTCCGCGGTGAGGGCGGACAGGCCCTCCTTGCCAGCGGGGTCCGCGAGCGCGCCGCCGCGCAGCCACGCGCTGAAGGCGACGAGCGGCAGGTCCTTGCGCTCCACCAGCAGCACGCGCGCGCCGTTCTTCAGCGTGACGGTGGTGGGCTTGGGGAGAGTCACGCCCTGGGGGGCCGCGGTGGTCGCGGTGGCGGGCTTCGGAGGAGTGGTGCCCTGGGCGGCGGCCGGGCCCGAGGAGAGCAGGACGGCGGCGAGGACGGTCTTCCAGGAGAGGGGGGCAATCATCGCGCGGCCTCCTTGCG